>CAKONT010000020.1 GCA_934097255.1 uncultured Bacilli bacterium | reverse complement strand
TTATGTCAAGATATACAGGCTCAAGTTACAAACAAGCTCGTCGTACAGGTTTTTCTTTACTTGAAAATGGTAAAGAATTAGCAAGACGTCCATACGGACCAGGTCAACACGGAAATGATAGAAAAAGAAGAGGATCTACTTATAGTGAACAACTTAAAGAAAAACAAAAAGTTAGATTTATGTATGGTTTAAGCGAAAAACAATTCCACAAAACTTTTGTTGAAGCTGGTAAGATGAAGGGTATCCACGGTGAAAATTTCTTAAGTCTTCTTGAATCTAGATTAGACAATTTAGTTTACCGTTTAGGATTTGCATCTACAAGACGTGCAGCAAGACAACTTGTTAATCATGGACATATTAATGTTAATGGTAAAAAAGTTGATATTCCATCTTACAGAGTAAAACCAGGATCTACTATTTCTTTAAAAGAAAGCGACAAAGATCTTAAAGTTGTTAAAGAATCTCTTTCTAAAGTATTAAAAAGAGTTGAATATGTAACTTTTGATGAAAAGAATATGTCTGGAACATTTGTTAGACTTCCACAAAGAAGTGAACTTAATCCAGAAATTAGAGAATCTCTTATTGTTGAATTTTACAACAAATAATTGTAAGAAAACACACTATTTATTATTTAGTGTGTTTTTCTTTTTTAATATAGAAAATGGAGTTTTTAAGATTATTTTTAAATCGAGTAAAAAACTTAGATTGTCATAATAAATAACGTCATATTCTAGTTTTTTCTTGTGCGATAAAAAATTACCACCCGAAACTTGAGCAAGACCTGTAAGTCCTGGTTTTACTAGATACCTCTTTTCACTTATTTCATATCCAGGAAGTGTTTCACCAACTATAAAAGCTCTTGGTCCTACAAAAGACATATCACCAATTAAAATATTAAATAATTGTGGGAGTTCATTAAATTTATAATCGTCTATAAATTTACTAAGTTTTGTTTTTCTCCCCCACAAAGAAGAAGTATCGTATATTCTTGTTCTAAATTTATACATATAAAAAGGTTTTTTATGTAGTCCTTCTCTTTTCATTCGAATATCAATAACAGGTCGTCCTAAATGAATTAAAGTAACTAAAAATGTAATTACTATAAGAGGAGACAAGATTATCAAAAAGATTATGGAAAATATAATATCTAATAATCTTTTTATATATTTTCTATACATCACTACTTCATCCTTCCAATTATTTATTTATCTTATAATCATCTTCCATTGAAAATTCAACATTTTCTTCAATCCATTCTTTTCTTGGTTCAACTTTATCTCCCATTAATACATTAACACGTTTTTCGGCCAAAGAAGCATCGTCAATATTTACTTTTATTAAAGTTCTAGTCAAAGGATTCATTGTTGTTTCCCATAACTGATCTGCATTCATTTCACCCAGTCCTTTATATCTTTGAAGTTCATATTTTTCTAAACCCTTAGTTAATTCTTTTAGCTCTTCATTAGTATAAGCATAACTTACTTTTTTACCTGTTGTTATTTTATATAACGGTGGCATCGCAATATATAAATGTCCCTGTTCAATTAATGGTCTCATATAGCGATAGAAAAATGTTAAAAGAAGACATTGGATATGACTTCCATCATCATCGGCATCAGTCATTATAATAACTTTATCATATTGAATATCATCAATATCAAAATCAGATCCACTTCCTGCTCCTATTGTATATATCATCGTATTTAATTCCTCATTTTTAAAAACGTCAGATATATTTGCTTTTTCAGTATTTAAAACCTTACCACGAAGAGGAAGAATAGCCTGAAAAGTTCTATCTCTTCCTTGCTTTGCACTACCTCCTGCTGAATCTCCTTCGACTAAAAACAATTCATTTTTATTTTTATTTTTAGAAGAAGCCGGTGTAAGCTTGCCAGATAATAGTTTTTCCTTTGCTCCCTTATTTTTGCCTTTTCTTACTTCTTCTCTTGCTTTTTTTGCTGCTTCTCTTGCCATTTTACTTTTTAATGATTTATCAATAATATCAGTAGCAACTTTTTTATTTTCTTCCAAGAAAAAAGACATTTTTTCTGTTACTATTGCTTCGACAACACTTCTTGCTTGAGGAGTTCCTAGTTTTGATTTTGTTTGTCCTTCAAACTGTAACAAATTTTCAGGTATTTTTAAAGATACAATTGCTGTTAAGCCTTCCCTAACATCGCTACCATCAAACGTTGAATCTTTTGACTTTAATATATTATTTTTTTTGGCATAGTCATTAAATACTTTAGTAATTGCTGTTCTAAAGCCAACTTCATGACTTCCACCGTCGACTGTTTTAACATTATTTACAAAAGATATAATGTTTTCATTATAACTATCCGTGTATTGAAAAGAAATATCTACTTCTATTTTTTGTCTTTCGCCACTAAAAGATACTACTTGATGAAGAGGATTTTTATTTTCGTTTATCATTTCAACAAAAGAAACTAAACCGTCATCATAATGAAACTTTTGACTACGATTATCTTCTAAGTCATCAATTTCTATTGTTAAACCTTTTATTAAAAATGCACTTTCTTGCATCCTCTCAAGTATAGTTGTATACGAAAAATTAACAGTTGAAAAAATCTCAGGATCTGGTAAAAATCTCACCTTTGTACCTGTTTCTTTTGTTTTACCAATTACTTTTAAAGGAATATCTACTCTTCCACCGTCAACAAATTTGATATAGTGTTCTAATCCATCTCTTTTTATTGTAACTTCCATCCATTTACTTAACGCATTTACAACACTAGCACCGACGCCGTGAAGTCCTCCAGATACTTTATATCCACTTGTTTCAAACTTTCCTCCAGCATGTAGTATTGTATAAATAACTTCCGGTGTTGTAAGACCTGATGAGTGCATACCACATGGAACACCTCTACCATGATCTTCTATGGAAATTGATTTATCTTCATATAAAGTAATTTTTATATAATCTCCAAACCCATTTATAACTTCATCAATTGAATTATCTACTATTTCCCACACTAAATGATGAAGTCCTCTTTTATCAGTAGAACCAATATACATACCAGGTCTTTTTCTTACTGCTTCAAGTCCTTCTAATACTTTTATACTATTTTCATCATATTCTAGTGCCATATATCATCATCTCCATTTTTATTATAGCAAAAAACATAAGTTTTTCAAAGTTTAGACAAAAAAAATAAGCAAAATCATTTTTTATTGCATAATTTTTCTTATTCTTTTTATATTTTCTTCACTTTTAAGCTTTTCAAACGATCTAGTAATCGCTTGCCTTACAGCAGAAGCAGAAATACCATATATATTAGCTATTTCCTCATAGGTATATGGATCTCCATAAAAGCCATAATATAACTTGATAATTTCTAGATCTCTTTCTCTTAAGTGTTTCGATAAAAACTCAAATAATTCTTTTCTTCCTTGTTCTTCTAAAGCTTTTTCTTCAACTAAATTATTAGGATCAATTATACTATCTTCTAATCTATTAAAATTATCATCTTTAGAATCTAAAGATAAGACTTCTTGAAGTAAGCTTTCCATATGATAAACTTCATTAATATCTATTTTTAAATAATCCGCTATTTCTTTTTTAGAAGGCATATGCCCTATTTTTTGAGCTAATTCATCTTTTTTAAAATCGTATTTATTAAGAAGTTCCATGACATAAACGGGATGTCTTATTACATCTGATTTATTATATATACTCCTCATCATAACACGTCTAAGTAACCAAAAAGAAAAAGTAGAAAATCTATATCCTTTTGAAACATCAAATCTTTCTAGTGCACTTTCTAAAACCATATTCCCTTCTTCGATAAGATCTAAAATATCCATTCCTAAATTACAATATCTTTTAGCATTTAAAACCACAAACTTTAAGTAAGAAGTATATAATTTATCACGTGCTATTAACGATTTTACATAAATATCAACATCTTTTAATAATTCTTTTGAATCTAAAATATCTTCTTTTTTAAACTTTTCTAAATATTGATACTTGTTATTATTTTTAAAGAATTTATTTAAATCATTAATTGTTGGATTATTATTTTCTTTTAATAATTCTTGATATTTTTCTAAATAATATTTAATTTTCTTCGATTTATTTCCTTCTTTAGATTCATAATAACCATCTAATAACTTAAGAATATCATCTCTAAAAGGACTATTAAGACAAGTTACAAACAAAATATTCAAATTAATTATTTTGGTATATTTTTCTTTAGAATTACTTTCAAAATCTAACTTTAAGGGAACATTTTTCAATATTGATAAATTTCTTCCCTCTTTTAGTGCTAACCCATATTTTTTTTCTTCTTCTTTACTAAGCAATGGATATTGCCATGCTTTATGTAAATAAATTTTTAGAGAATCATAATTATTTTCTTGTAGTTCATAAAAAAAGTGACTAGCTTTTTTTATGTTTTTCCAATTAAGTAAAAAATCATTAACAAAATCTTCGTCATATTCGCTATAACTATATTCAAAATTATCTTCCTTCATTATAACTACACCCCCAAAAAAGAACTTTCTTACGTAAACTCCCTTAGTACTCTTGCATATTTTGGACTTCTTAATTTCCTTAATGTTATTAATTCTATTTGTCTTATTCTTTCCTTTGTAAGACCATATTTATCTCCTATTTCTTCTAAAGTATGTTGTATACCATCTTCTAAACCAAATCTTAATATAATAATTTCTTTTTCTCTTTGAGAAAAATCATCTAATATTTTATATATTTTTTCTCTTAAAAACTGTATATCAGCTTTTTCTTCGACAGTTGCTCTATCGTCTGGTATATAATCTTTTAAAGTACTATCCTTCTCATCATCGATAAATGAATCTAATGATGAAACATCTTGTAAAAATCCTTCCATAATATCAACTTTTTTTGGACTCATATTTAAATATTTAGATATTTCACTTTTGCTTGGTATATGTTCTAATTTCTTTGTTAAATTTTCTACTAAATGATGGTATGTTCTTATGCTTTCATTTATATGAACAGGATATCTAATAATTCTTGCCTTATCTGCAATACCTCTTGTTATAGATTGTTTAATCCACCATGTTGCATATGTCGAAAACTTATATCCCATATCAACATCAAATCTATCAATAGCTTTTGAAAGTCCAATATTTCCTTCTTCGACAATATCAAGAAAATCCATCTTTGCATTATAAAACTTTTTAGCAATTGATACAACAAGTCTTAAATTTCCAATATACAATTTATCACTTGAAAGTAAAGCTTTAATGTAAGTATTAACTTCTTTTTTTAATTTACTACTTGACATAACATCTTCACTTTTAAACTTATGTAAATATTTATACTTATTATTTTTAGAAAAGAAATTATTTAAATCATTAATTGTTGGATTATTATTTTCTTTTAATAATTCTTGATACTTTTCTAAATAATATCTAACTGCCTTAGACTTATTTCCTTCTTTTATTAAATAATAAGAATTTAATTTTTTGATAACACTATCTCTATTTTCATCATTTAACGATACAAATAATTTGTTTAAATCAATGACATTTGTATATCTATTTTTAGATCTTTTATTACTACAAGATTCGACAGTTATTTCCTTTACAATTGATAAATTTCTTGCATTTTTAATATCTTGTGCGCATTTTTCTTCTTCTTCATTTGTAAGCAATGGATAACTACCCATTTTCTTTAAGTAAACCTTTATTGGATTATAATGCGAAGATTTATCAGTCATAATAAAATTTTCATCATTTTCTTCATCGAAAAAAGAAATTTCTTCATCTTCTTCGTCCATTTGTAATTCACTAATAATTATTTTCTTATTTTTAGTATAAAAACTAATTTTTTTAGATAACTTATCATTTCTCTTATTAGACTTTTTAGCAACTTGTTCCACATTTTCTAAAAAATCAATGACATTATCTTCTCCGTATTTTTCAAACATATCATCAATTACGTTTTTATTTAAAACGTCAATTTGACTGAAATATTTTTCTATATTCATAAAAAATATACCCCCCAAAAAAAGTACTTAAAGTACCTAATAACTATAAAAATAATTGTGCAATGATTATATCATATTAGTAGTTAACTGTCAATTTTCGACTCTTTATCTAAGATAAAATATACATTAAAATAACCAAATATTTTTAAAAAAAAAGCAAGTTATCGACCACTTTTTAACACCTTTATATATAAATTGGTCGATAACTTGTAAATTTTAATATTTTTTATTCATTATGATGTTCTATTAAATTTTGATCTACTCTACTTATAGAATCAAATCTTTTTGTTATTTTTTCAGTTGTTGTGTGTATTTCTTGAACATCTTTAGATACAGTATCTATACTTCTTGAAAGCTTATCCCAGCGATCTTTATATCTTGAAAACTCAACTCCTAATTTATTTAATTCATCATGAATTATTGATGTATATTTATCTCTTTCAATATTTTTTATTATCATTTCTATTACTGTTAAAGTTGAAATAAGTGTCGTTGGACTTGTTATCCAAACATGTTTTTTATAAGAATAATCAATAATATCTTGGTGATACGCATTTATTTCCGCAAATATTGCTTCCGCTGGTAAAAACATTATTGCTTGATTAGTCGTTACTCCATTTATAATATATTTTTCACTAATAGCATCAATATGTTTTTTTACATCTAATTTAAACATTTTTTCATACTTTTCTCTTTCTGCTATGCTTAATTTTTTATCAACCATCATTCGATAATTTTCTAGTGGAAATTTACTATCGATTGCTATAACACCAAGTGGTTCCGGTGCAAAAAGAATAGAATCCGCAATATATCCATTCGGAAGTTTATATTGTAAGCGATAGATGTTATCGTTAACTTCTCCAAATACAGAAGACAAAATATGCTTCAAATTAACTTCCCCAAAAATACCTCTTGTTTTTTTATCTGTTAAAATTCCTTGTAAAGATACTATATCATTTGACAAGCTATCTATTTTTTTCTGAGCCTCATCTATTTTAGATAATCTTTCTAAAACATTCATAAAAGTTTTATTAGTTTTTTCAAAATTATAATCTAATCGTTCATTTACTTTTTCATTTATCTCTAACAATCTTTTTTCATTCTCAAGAGACAAACTTTTAAAATCTTTATTCAAAGAATCTTTTAAACTACTCATATCTTTATTAATATTAAGTTCTAACTTACCTAATCTTTCTGTAATATTTGCTTCATTGATATTTTTAGTCATTGAAATAATACTAATAATTAAAACAACAACTAATAAAAAGATAATAACATATTCCATAAATTTACTTCCTTTCTTCTACGTTAATTATTTTTTCAACAATTTTACTTATTAAATATACAATTATGACAATTATAAATGTCTTTAAAAGAACAATTGGATTTTTGATATTAGTTAAAATATTTTCACCAACAAAACCCCAAAAATAAATTATAGCTATTTTACCAATAAAAATAGAAATTAGATATTTCTTCCAAGATATATTTGATAATCCTGCCGCAATATTTACTAAAAAAGCTGGAGTAAAAGGAAGAGCTATAATAACAACTAATTGATTAAAATCAATGTCAGTTATTTTTTGCATTATTTTTTTTATTTCTTCTTTTGTTTTTTCTTTAAATAGTTTATAGAAAAATTTTTTTAATAAAAATCTAAATAATGTAAACGACATAACACTACCAAATACAGTTGCAAAATAAGATAATAAAAATCCAGTTACATTTCCATACGCCATTATATTAAATCCAATAAAAATACCAAGTGGTAACATCGGAAATATTGACTCAAGAAAGATTAAGAAAAAACCACCAATCAGTCCACAAGACTGTAAGTAATAAACAACACTACTTATCACATCGTTAATTTTATCCATATATATCACATAATAATTATAATATATCTAAAACATTTTTAAAAGAAAAAAAAGCCCTGTTTGAGCTTTTACTTTGATATATTTATTTATATAAGTTATATATTGTCAATTATTTGTAAATTTAATCATTTAGAACTATATTCATTATAGCCACCCAGAAGATTAATTACTTTATAACCTTTATTATTTAAAATATTACATACCTTAGCACTTTGCATTCCATAAGAACAGTATATATAATAAGTGCTATTTTTATCTATATACATATCAGGATTACTTAAAAGAAAATTAATTGGAACATTTTTGGCAGTTGGAATAGAACCTAAATTATATAAGTAGTTATCCCTTATATCTATTAAATTTATTCTTCCAATCATTCCCTTAACTTCACTTGCTGTTATTCCGTACATATCTCATCCTCCTAATTTATTATATGAGACAATAAAAAAAGCACTTAATAAAAATGCTTTATATCAATCACCAAAGAAATCATCAAAGAATTGATCATCTGTTGTTTTATTTTTTTCTTCTTTGTTATCTGAATTTTCAACTTTATCCAAACTTTCAATAGATTTTTGTTTTTCTAGTTCTTCCTCTTTTTCTAGTTCAGCTATTTTGGCATCTATTTTTTTAACTAATTCATTAACATCAAATGATTTATTAGGTTTAGAATCACCACTTTCATTTGGTAAATTTAGGAAAGGATTAAATCCATTCATTCCACCAAAAGGCATTGTATCATTTTGATCCATATTTAAAAACTTTTCTTGACGTTTACCTTTGACAAATTCTTTTATATCAAAAACCTTAATTGGTTTTTTCTCTCTTTGAACAAACTCTTCAGCTTTATAATTTGGAATATTCCAATCAACTTTATAATTCCAAGTAAGATGCGTCTTATATGGACGCTCTCTTGTTCTAATTAAAATGGCTTCTTCTTTTTTCATCAATTGAAGTTCAGATACAGTTATTAAAGGACGAGATTCTTCGTGTTCTTTATCTCCTTTTCCAACTTTTACCTTTTTTTCACCACAAAGCTTAGATATCTCTTCCAAAGCTTTTAGTTCAGTTGTAAGTAAATATAAAAGATTAGTACAATTTGCTCTTAATGTATCTGCTATTTCGTGACTATATGTTGCTTCAAGTCCCGCAAAGTTTTGAATTATCATAGTAAGTTTTATATGACGACTTCTTGCAGCGGCAACCATTGTCGTTACATCTTTTAAAGGCGGCATATTTTGAAATTCGTCAAGTATGAAATTAGTTCTAACAGGAAGAGCTCCACTTGGTTCTTGTTGAGCAACACCTATTAATGTTTCATAACATTGCTTAACAAAAATAGTTGCTAAAGCGTGATATGTCTTTTTCTCATCTTGTATTACTAAAAACACTGCTGTTTTGTGACGTCCAATATCAAACATATCAAAATCACTATGAGACAACATTTCACTTAAATTGTCACGTGATGCAAATATTCTTATTTTTTGTTTGAAAGTTGAAATAACAGAAGCTTTTGTTTCCTCAGCAGCCATTATTGTTCCGGAAGCACATGTATATGCAGAACTGTTTGGATCTTTTTCACTAAAATATTCTTTTATATAAGTACTTCTTCCTCCAAATCTTTCTTCACCAACTGTTGACATAACAGATATACTATTTAAGTTAACTTCTTCTTCTTTGGCATCTTCAAAAAGACCTAATGCTAAAGCTGTAAAATAATCAGCAGCTGTTTTTTCCCAGAAAGCGTCTTTATTCCCACCTTCTTCGTAAAGAATATTTGAAGCAACATCATCTAAAAGTTCCATCGCTTTATCGGTGTTACCCTCTTTATACAATTTATATGGTAAAGTTAGCGGATTCCAACAATTACCTCTTTGTGGATCACGAAAGTTTAAAACAACAATATTGTATCCTTTTTTACGAAGAAGACCAGCACTTTCTTTATATATTTCAGCTTTTGGATCGGTAATAATCATTGATTCTCCACCACGAGCTAAAACCTTAACCATTGGATGAACAACTCCTTGTGTTTTACCAGATCCTGTCGAACCTATTACGATACTATGCGTATCGTCATCGTCTATCCATATATTTTTTCCATCATTTATAAGCGGAAAACCACCTTTTTCATAAGTATCATCTTGAGCACTAACTTTTTTTAAATGAGACTTTGCTTCTTTATCTGTTTGAAATCTATTATAACCTTTCTCATCTTTTTCACCAGTTGAAATTCCAACTCCTTTTTCTCTATCAAAGAAAAATGATTTGACACTTATAAATATAAATAAAAGAGAAAAAAAGTAAAAAATAATAGTTGCAGGTAAAAACTCAGGTAAAAAAGCAGGAAAAGGATTTAGACCAGCAAAAATACCTGTTGTTGAAAAACTATGTATATTTAAAACGGCAATACATACGACATATAATAATACAACAGCAAAAATACCAAAAATTAGCCAATCTTGTGCTGTTGCTTTAAACTTTAATTTCATAAAAACACCTCTTCAAAGATTAATACTACAAGCTTATTATATGATAAAATATCTATTTTTTCAAGAATATATAGAATAAAAAAAAAGAGATAAACTCTTTTTATAAACCTCCACCACTACCAAAGGATTCGAGCTCTTCTGGCGTTACTACTATATTAACTTGCATTCTTCTTGATCCGCAAACAAGAAGAGATTCTCCTTGACCATATCTTTTAATATTTTCTTTTTCATTTTCATTTAAATCGATTAATAAAGACAAATCCTCAACAGCTTGTTTTTTTAATCCCATAACTAAATAATATGATGCGTTATCAAAAATAGCTTTACCTTGAGAAATAACACTTTGTGGAGTAAAATCACTTGGTTGTTGTGTAATAATTATGTTACCTGTATTATATTTCCTTGAACGTCTTTGAATTTGAGCTAAAAAGTCTGCACCTAAAACATTTCCACCGGAAAGTAACACATGTGCTTCATCAACCATTAATACAGTATTAATACTTGAATCAAGACATAAACTCCAAGCATATTTTAAGACATTAAAGAATAAAGCATCACGAACATTAACATCACTATTCATAAGTTCTCTTATATTAAAGACTATAAAATTACTTTTTGGAGAAATAGTCGTATGTCCATTAAAATAAAATCTAAGTTCATTTGTTAAAGGTCTAATCTTAAGTTCAAGTCTTTCCATAACATCTCTTTCATGAGTCATTTCAGCCATTGAAATAAGTTTACCTTTTATTGTCGCATAAACATCGTCAAAAGTTGGATATTGATTAGATTTATATTGAGAAAAATCAGTATTAAAATCAATTCCAAATCTTCGATAAGTTTCTTGAACAAGTTCGATAAATAAATTTAATACATCCTCATCAATAGATGGATCATAATACTTCATAAATCCTTTTAAAAATTGAAGAGTTTTAGTTAAAACAGTATATCCAAGTCCTTGTCTTATCTCTTCTTCATCAGCATCAACCAAAACTTCAAGAGGATTAATAAGTCCAAACTGTCCACCTTTTCCTAAATCAATTGAATCTCCACCTAATGTTTGAACCATATCAAATAATTCATTTTCTGGATCGATACAAACAACCTTATATCCATTTCTAATTGCTGCTCTAAGCATTAATTTAGCAGCGGTTGATTTACCACTACCAGAAGTACCCAAAATAACCATATTAGCATTATTTCTATTATGTTCTTTTCT
>CAKONT010000019.1 GCA_934097255.1 uncultured Bacilli bacterium | reverse complement strand
TTGTTTGAGTCTATGAATAATAAGATAGATAAAGAAATTAGTATGTTCTTATTAAAGGCTGAGATTAGACAAAATATCGAGAGAAAAGAAGCTGTAAAGAAGACTATTGCTAATGATGGCAAGGAGACTAAGAAGGTTCAGGCAAAAAGTGATAAAGTGGGTAGGAACGATTTGTGTCCATGTGGCTCAGGAAAAAAATATAAGAATTGCTGTGGAAAGTAATTTGTTCTATTAAAGGAGTTAGGGCATGTAAATAATTTTAGAATCAATAAATGTTTCTAAACAAAGAACAATTATAAGTGCAATGCAATCATTAATAAATTATCAATTAAGTTATTAAAAAATTGAGAAAAAAATAAAATGATTTATGATATAAAACCCTGTTTCTTATAAATAAGAATGGGTTTTTTACATTGTTTTATTTAATTGTTAATAGTTGGTTAATTAAATTGTTTATTGATTTAAAAGATAGTATAATGTTTATAGATATTAAAGGAGGTTTTAATTTGAAAAACAAATTAATTGGGGATGAAAATAATATTTTATTTTATAATGATGAAGAAGGAAACACAAAAGTAGAAGTAATATTAAAAAATGAAGATGTATGGCTAAATGCAGAAGCGTTAGCATCACTATTTAGTATTGATAGAAGCGGAATTGTAAGGCATATTAATAATATTTATAAAGATGAAGAATTAGATGAAAATAACACATGTGCAAAAATTGCACATATGGGTAATGATGGGAAACAAGTTTACAATACAAAATATTATAATTTGGATATGATTATTTCTATTGGTTTTAGGGTTAACTCTAAGAAAGCAATTAAATTTAGGACTTGGGCAAATAAAATAATTAAAGAATATATGATTAAAGGCTTCACCATGGATGACGAAAGACTTAAAGGTAATGGTGGGGAAAATTATTGGAAAGAATTGCTTGCTAGAATCAAAGACATAAGATCATCCGAAAAGGTATTATATAGACAAGTTCTTGATTTGTATGCGACTGCTGTAGATTATAATCCTAAAGACAGTAAATCAATTGAATTTTTTAAAATTGTTCAAAATAAACTTCATTATGCTGCTCATGGACATACAGCACCTGAAGTAATATATGAAAGAGCCGATTCTGATAAACCTTTTATGGGATTAACCACTTTTAAAGGTGATTTGCCAGTAATGAGTGATGTTATAATTGCTAAAAATTATCTAACAGAAGAAGAACTAAAAATTTTAAATAATTTAGTATCTGGGTATTTTGATTTTGCTGAAATACAAGCAATTAGACATAATCCAATGCATATGGCTGATTATATTAAACAACTAGATACAATTCTTTCTAGTACTGGAGAAAAACTACTAGTTGGAACAGGTGCAATTAGTCATGATAAAGCATTAGAAAAAGCAAAAGATGAATATAAGAAATATCAAGTAAAAACAATAAGCCCAGTGGAAAAAGAATATTTAGAAACTTTAAAAGCAATAAGTAATAAAATTGATGATAAAGCAAAGAGTGAATAGGGTGTCTTGTTGGACTGAACCCCAAGAGGTTTATTGATAGTTTCTAATTAGAGGATTGCAACATGTAATTAATTGGTGACAGTCCTTTTAATTTTTTTAATTATTATTGATATTTACTAATCACCATCTTTTTTTGCTTTAAACATCCATGACCTGTTTATCAGCAATATTTATTTCAAACGATTAATTTGATAGCTTTTTTATTTTAATAATCATTAATACAGATTTTTTCATTAATTTGATTATTAATGTCTTTATTTGTTTCTTCTACTGCTATTAAAGTGGAATTTTCAAAAATATTTTTAATATTATCTTCATAATTTTTTTCTGTACTAAATGTGAATTCATAATTTTTTCCAGCTTTAATGTTATTAGTATTATTTACTCTTACAATATCAACTTTATTATTGTAATCTTCTATTGTTATGTCTACAAATTCACTATCATCTGTTTCAGTAATGTTTAAAATATGATATGTTCTAATAAAATAACAAATGTTGTTTTCGGTGTGATTACAATATTCACCCTTTAAATTATTTTCTATATTAATAGTCCTAAAATAAATATCTTTATTTCCGTCCAAAGTATTACAAAAAATCACTTCATATTTTTTTGTTTTATATATTTTTGTTCCTCCATCAAACAACATATATTTTTCAATAGTAGAATTATTAGCTTGAAATTCTAAATATCCTTCTAAATCTTGCAATTTTACTTGATGATATTTTAATGCGCTTTTTAAATCAAAGTGATTATTATCTTTATCAATAAGTTGTATTGAATCTATTCCATAGAACCAAATTTTAAAGTCTCCCATATCTAAAGTGTTTTTTTCGTTTAATATGTTTTTTTCACTTGGCAAAATATCCATACTATATATATCTATTGTGGGATATTTCTTCTTGTAATAAATTAATATTATAGTCGAAAAAAATAATATAAGTAATATTAAAAATATTAAAATTTTGATTTGCTTATTCATTTTTTTTCTAGTTTTTTCACTTAAATCTACAGTGTTAATAATTGCTTTTTCAACACTTTCTTTAATTTCATTTTCATTTGTTTTTTCTCCGTTTATTAATTCTTCTATTGAAATTTCTAATATTTCACACAATGGTTTATACAAAGATACATCTGGCATATTTTTGCCATTTTCCCATCTTGAAATTGTTCTATTATTTATGCCTAATTTTATAGCTAATTGTTCTTGAGTTAGCTTTTTCTTTTTTCTTGCAGAAGCAATAAATTTTCCATTTTTTTCTAAATCCATATTATAATCTTTGCTCCTTTCAATATTATTATACACTATATCTTCACTAATTTAACACGACACAAAATGAGAATTATAATAGTATATAATATTTTACTGTATAAAATTAAAAAAAATAAGCGAGAATGAAATAACTGTAAGTGCTAAAAATAAGAAAGATGCTGTGAGTTAAGCAATGGAGTTATTTAACTCTGATTTAAATGGCATTGATATAAATAACATTATTAGATATTATTATGTAATTGAAATAAATAATAAAGAAATGTTGGTAATGGTCAATAATGAAAAGATATAATGTTGTAGTAATAAAAAAATATGTCTTTGATCTAGAAGGTAAAGAAAAAAAGGAATAATGGAACAATTAGATTGTATTGTTAATGAAACTAAATTACTTGATATACCTTATGTAAAAAAAATTTAAAAGTTAAAAAAAAGTAAGAAGAAAAAAATTAAAGGAGCTTGAAATGGAAAATACGTTAATTTATAGTGTTAAAGAAGTTGCAAAAATAGTCCCAACTATGTTTATAGTTTAATTGAAAAAAGATACTTATCTACTATTAAGTTAGGTAGTGTTAAAGTCTTAAAATCTTTATTAGATAACTTCTTAAAAGAAAATGATGGCAAAGATTCTTCTAATTTATCAAGTTAATTTAAAAATAAGAATGTTTTAAAGAAAAAACAATTGTGAATAAAACAATGTTGTAATTTATCATTGAATGTGATAAACTAAAAATAGTTGTTAAATTAGAAAATGAAATAGTATGTTTATTTCAATAATTGATGGCAGATAATATATTAATATAAAATATTATGAATTATTTCTTTAAATGTAGTTGTTTTTGGGAGGTAATATGAAAATAAAATTCCAAGTTAAAAATCAGTATGATAAATATCTTGATAAAATATTTAGAAAAACGTCTAATAATTCATATACATGGAAAGTTGATTATGATGAAGTATTTAGAGGAGACTATAGTTTTTTATTTAATAAATCTGAATATAATGATATAGAATTTCACAAAATTATAGAACAAGAGGATTATTATATTGTTCAACTTCAATTACAATTATTTGATGATAATAATTTATTATTGGAGATGAAAGTAATAGACAACATATTTGTTGAAATAGATGTATATGATAAAAGTTTACTAACTTATATTAGAGCTAGTATTAATAATATAGAAAGTTGATGTAAAAATATTTGAAAAGTTATCGAAAGCATTCTTGGTAATAGCAGTAATAAAAAAGATAATGGTATAACAGGATATTTAACAAATGGCTATTACAAAAGAGATATGTTTGAATCTACGGCAGTTATGAGTGCAATGCAAGCATTAATAAATTATCAATTAAGTTATCAAAAACTTGAGAAAAAAATAAAGTGATTTATGATATAAAACCCTGTTTCTTACAAATAAGAATGGGGTTTTTACATTGTTATGTTTAATTGTTAAAGGTGAAAAATTAAATTGTTTGTTATTGCAAAAGATAGTATAATGTTTATAGATAATCGTAATTGTTTTAAAGGAGGTTAATTGTGATAATTAATTGTAGTTTAGAGGATTTTAGAAAAAATTTTGATAAAAATTTTAGTGGATTTTATCTTAGAATCAGAGATGATTCTAATGATATAGCATACTATAATGGTATTGAAGCATTTCAAATATCTAAAAACGATGATAAAAGTGCAAAAGTAATAATTCCTGAAAGTATTTATAAATTGAATGTCAAGAATGTAAAAAATTCTAAAGAAAAAGGTATTAATATCGTAAAAATTGTAAATGATTTGAAGAATAAATATTTCGATGAAAAGTTAGTAGAAATTGTAATAAAGAAGGGTCCTAATTCTTATGATAAAAATGATCATTCAAAAACAATGAAAGCGTTTGAAAATATAAGAAAATCTTTGGGAAATAATTTAAAATATTTTGAAAAAGAATTAAATGATGAAGTAGTAAACAAAATTTTGAATTCTTTTGATAATAATAAGAGTAGTCAAGGAATAAAAGTTTCTTCATATAATGAAGATTTAGATATTGAATTTATTTTTATAGAAAATTCTGGTGAAAAGTATGGATTGGCAAAACCGGAATTTAAATACAAAAAAGTTTTTAATGAAAAGATAATTATGCTAGAAGATTTATATAAAGATACAAAAAAAGCTATCGAAAAATATGAAGAGTGTACTAAAATTAATCTAGAAAAAAAGTATCAGCATCAATTTATTTTAGGAGCGTGTAATTCTTTTTTAATGAATATATATCCATTTGAAGAAGAGTATTCTATAAAGGAAAAGAAAATAGCTAGAACTTTTATTGATGAGAAAAACGGAAGAATAGATGCAATTTTATATAAAAGAAACGGAAATGTTTTAGAAGATATTTATTTAATTGAATTAAAAGCAGATGAAAAAGTTATTGCTGGTGATAATGGCGTTTTAACTCATCTTGATGATATAAAAAATTTGATTATGAATACAGACTTTAATAATATAGGTGAAAAAAGTTTCTTTAATTTATTAAGAAATAGAATAGAATATAGAATAAAGGTATTAGAAAATAGTAATTTTGAATTTAATAATGATAAAAATAAAATAGATTATAAAGTTCATTTTTATACAATAATGGCATTTACAAATGATAAAAGTAAACAACAAGTTATTGAATACTTGAAATTGTTTACTACTAAAGAAGGAGTAAATAGTTTAATTAAAACAGGAAAATTATGTAAAAATAATTCTGAAAAATATAAAGATACAGATATTTATGATATATGCAATCTTATGAAAGATAAATGTGATATTAGGTTTTTCTTTGATGAAAATATTTGGAATAAAGATAATACTTGTTTTACTCCAAATTTTAAAGATATAACTAATACATATTTTAAAGGAATTAATAATGAATAAGGCGAAAAAGAACGTTGTTATTGTGGGTTTTGATGATTTAGAAAAAAGAAGTATTAGTTATCCATATATTGAAAATAGTATTGTTCATTTTTGTGATAATATTTCTGAAGCAATTAAGTATCAAGGCTATATGATAATTATAGATAATTCAAAAAATATTAATTTGACTTTTTTAGATAAAAAATATAGAAGGTCATTTAGAAAATATGAAAGAGTATTAGTTTATAATGAAAAATATAATTGGACATATGATAAATGGTCTAGATTTGAAAAAGTAAATAGAGAGATTTTTAATGATTATTCATATCAATTTGGTGAAGAATGGGATAAATATAAAAGTAATAAACAGAATGAGGTAAATAAAAAATATAATAGCGTTAAAAGATATAAAATAGAAAAATTATATAGTTATTTAAAAGGTTTTAAAACTATTAAAACTTCTAAGATAGTAAAAGATGTAGATTTAAATGAAAGAACTGTTCAAAGATATATGGAAGATATTAATAATATTTATCATAATGTTGGATATGATTATTCAAATAATGAATGGTATTTTATTTGGTAGTTGAAAGTAATGATAATATGCATAAACGCAGGGAATAAACTCTGCGTTTTTTGTCGCTTAAAATAATTAAAAATATTTATGTTAATCTTATATTGGAAGTGAGGTAAATATATGAAAAAAATAGAGATGCATTGCAAAACAAAATATAGTGCTGATAAAGAATCAACGATTGATATTGAGGCAGTATTATGGAATGCAAAAGAAAATGAAGAAAGAGGAATTGTTTTTGTTGATAAAGATACGATATTTTCTTTTCCTAAAATAGAAAAAGTGTATAAAGAACTTTGTGAAAAAGATAAATCATTTATGAAATTTAAAATAGGATATGGAGTACAATTGACTTCAGTAATTAATAATAAAGACTACGAAGTAATTGCCTTGGTAAAAAATAATGATGGTTTAAAACAGTTATATGAAATTATGTCTGAGTATTTAAATGAATATAATAAAAAAATTCCTATTGATAAATTAATTAATATAGATAATTTCTTAATAGGACTAATAATAAATGAAGAAAGTATAAAGCTAGATTTATCAAAATTTGATTATTTAGAAGTAAATAGTAATATAGATATATCTAGTATAGAAAACAAGGATAAGATAGTTTATTCAAATATTCCTAATGCATTATTTGAAGAAGAATTAAGAGCAAAAGAAGTGTTATATGTACATCAGAAAATAGATAGAAGTCCTGAATGTAGATTATATAAAGATACAGAAGATACATTAATGGATTTTAATGATAGAGAGATAATTATTATTAATTCAAATAAGTTCTTTGACAATTTAGAAAATATTACTATTAATGATGACAGATTTTATATAACTCATGTAGATAATTATGATGAATTTGAAAATTTGGTTAGAAATAAATTTAAAAGAAAATTTAAAAATCCATCGCAAACTACAATTGATAGATTAAATGAAGAATTAAATTTGATAAATAGTTTAGATTATACATATGTCTATATTTTATTAATACTGATAACAAAGTTTTGTAAAAAAGAAAATGAGTATTATCAATTAGATGGTTATATTAATAATTCTTTAGTGGCTTATGTTTTAGAACTTACAGAGATTGATCCTAGCAATTTACCTTGTGAATTGTTTTTTAGTGAAGTTCCTAAAATTAAATTTATTATTTCTCCAAGTTTCTATTATAAAAAATTATTAGCTTTTATATTGGTAAGTTTTAAAAATGAGTTAATAAAGTGTAATTATCAATTTAAATTAAGCAATATTTCAATTAAAAGAATTATTAAACATTATGAAATAAAGAAAAAACTTGAATTAGATTCATCAGAGAAAGATTATATTTGTAATGTTTTAGATGATATTCCAATATATAAAGAAAGTAGATTACATTCGTTTTATTTGATTCCAAAAGAAAAGAATATTACTTATTTTACACCTTATGAAATAGGAACTACATTTTTAAATGATAAATTTAAAGGAACGCATTATGATTGTCATGATTTAAAAAATAATTTAATAAATATTATATTTATATTAAATAATGATGTGAAAAACATAGCTAATTTAATTAATAAAACAAATTCAAAAGTAGAGATTTGTAATGATAAAAGAGTATACAATTTATTTAGAAATACTGAAGAATTTGGATGTAAATTTAACATACTCGATAGAAATACAGGAACTTTAAATATAAGATATTTTGAAGATATTGAATTAGAAAATAGGCTTATGAATATTTCAAATATATGGATTGATGATTTAGAAAGAGTACTTATGGGTATAAACCATGGAATTGTTAGTGATGATTTATATAATAATTTAAAAAAGCGTAATCTTGATGATGTAGATATTTTTAATGTAATTAATTATTTAAATGAGAGTGGTAAGTTATTAGTACCCAAGACTTTTATATTAAATAAAATAAGAGTAGCATATATGCAGATGTATTATAAATTATATTATCCTAAAGAATATTATGAAGAATTATTATCTAATTTAAATTATCAATGTGTTGATGAAAATATATATGATTATTCTTTTCATGATATTAAAAATAGATATTATGAATTAAATGAAAAAAGTAAATTATATTTAGATAGATATGAATTAGAAAGCTTTAAATTATTGGAAATTTTAATAGAAATGTATGAAAGAAATATTAAATATAATATTGTTGGTAAAAGAATTATAGTAGAAGGATGGTGCTAGTAAATGAAAATAGATAGTAGTTTAGAAGAAATAACTAAAAATAAATTAAACGAATTATATGAAGGCAAAGTTCCTCAAGATGTTTTAAAAAGATATGATTATGAGATGAAAGTTATTCATGAAAAAAAGTTAGAAAATAATTATTTGCTTGCTTATGAAATTGTTGAAAAAGTAAGGCAAGATAATAGAATTGTAATAGATAGAATATGTGGTTCTTCATATATTGATTATTTGCTTGGGATGACTTTTGTAGATCCAATTAAATATGAATTATCTAATGATATGAGATGTGATGCAACTTTTTATTGTGGAGTTTCTGCAGATTATTTTCAGACTATTTATGATTATTTAAAAGTAATTTTTAAAAAATATAAATTGTCTAATAAATTTGATACTGATGAATTAAAAAAATATGGTATTTCTTTAGAAAGAAATAGTTATGCTAAAAAACTTGAAGAATTAGAAAAAGAAACAAAATTAGGAAGATATGAGATAGATTTAAATGATATTAATGTTTATAACAATTTAAATAATAACGAAGAGTTTTCATTAGAGAAATATAAGCAGCTATTTAATACATTGCATCCAAATTCAATTAATAGACTTGCGGATATGTATTCTTTAATGCAATCAAGTTTTTATGTAGGTTATGATGAATTACTTTGTAATTGTGATTTAAAAATATTTCCTTATACTAGGGATCATATATATTCTTATTTATTAAAACATTATATTAAAAGAGAGGATGCTATTGCCATTACAAAATTTATTTATAAAGGACGGATACATAGTGATAATAAAACTTGGAATATGTATAAAAAACGTTTAATTCAACACGGTGTTGAATGTCAGTATATAAAAGCATTAGAAAGTATAGGCTATTTATGGCCAAGAAGTATATGTATTACTAGAACTATTATTATATATTGGTTAGCATATTATCAATTATATTATCCTAAAGATTATAATAAAGTAATGTTATCTTATGTAGGAGAAAAATAATGATAAAGGAGTATGTATTTATAAATTTAAAAAACTATGAAAAAACAAAGTATATAGAATGTATAAAGATAAATAATGAATGCAAAATAAGTATATTAAAATATGAATATAAAAAAGAGAGTATTGATAATTTAATTAATTTTATAAATAGAACTATGGTAATAGGTTATGATTTATCAAAACTATTAGGACAATTATTAACTGATATGTATGAACTTAAAAAATATAATTGTGTTTTTCGCTATTACGATTTAAAAAATTATAATGGAATAAATACATATCGTGTATTTAGAGGGCTTAACTATAAATTATATTTGCTAGATAATGGTTATTATGTTTATGATAAAGAAAATAAAAGATTAGCAAGTTATTATATTCATAAAAAAGAATTAGAGGGGAATTGGCACTATACGGAAGATGAATATTTATATTTAAAAAGTAATGGTGCTAATTTTATAACTAATATTTTTAATATATCTGAAGATACAATAAAATATACTAATGAATATACAATTTATAGTGATAATAAATTAGAGAATTATAAATATATGATTGATAAAATGAATAGTGCATTAAAATTTATAAAAGAGCATTCTTATTTAAACATAAAGTTAGTGTGTATTGGTAATTTAGAAGAATTAAAAGATAATTATAAGATATTAGGTAAAGATAACTTAGAGATAATATTAAATTTGATTAGTAAAGAAAAAGAATTATGGAGTAATTGGTGATATAATAAAATTAGGAGGTATATTTTGGAAGTACGGATAATTAAGGGAACGAATCAAATAGGTGGATGTATAACAGAAATAACAAGTGATGAATCAAAAATTGTAATTGATTTTGGGAATGATTTAGATGATACTAAAGAACCGCTTGAATTAGATGGCTTAACATTTGGTAAATCAAGATATAATGCGGTATTTATAACTCACTCACATATAGATCATATAGGACTTATAGGTAAAATTAATGAAGATATTCCTATATATGTTGAGGAAAATTCTTTGAAAATCTATAATATAACATGTGATTTTTGTGGAGAAGATAAGATAACTAGAAAAATAAATACATTTAAAATGCATGATAAGATACAAATAAATGATATTAAAGTAATTCCATATAGAGTTGATCATTCATCATATAATTCATGTATGTTTGTAATAGAGTGTGATAATAAAAGGATACTTCATACAGGAGATTTTAGATTACATGGAAGAAAAAAAGACGAAACATTAGATAATTTTAAACAAATAGGTAAAGTAGATTTGTTAATAACTGAAGGTACATCTTTAAGTAGAAATGTTTTAGAGTATAATACTGAAGAAGAGTTAGAAAAAGAAGCTTTAGAATATATGAAGAAATATGATCAAGTGTTTATAATGCATTCTTCAACTAATGTTGATAGAACAATATCATTTATAAGGTCAGCGCTAAAAACAGGTAAAAACTATGTATTAGATTTATTTACTTATTCATTAAGTAAAGTGGTTAATCTAAATATTAAGGTAGATTATAAAAGAATATTTGTGTGGAAGCCATTAAGATATTTTTCAAAAGATGAGATGTTTAAAAATAAATATATGAATTTTGACAATAGTTTGTTATTTGGAAAAAAGTATGCTATGAATGTAAAAGTATCGATGTTAGATGATATAAGAAAACTAAAGGAAAAAGGGTTAATAACAAATGCATGTTTAATATATTCAATGTGGCCGGGGTATATAGAAAAAGAGAAGAAGTTAAAAAAATTTATTGAAGAAATAGAAGATATGGGTATAGAGTTTAAGGTGCTTCATACTTCAGGACATGCTGATATAACTTCAATGAAAAGATTAAATGAAATAGTTAACCCTGATAAAACAATTATTATTCATACAGAAAATAGGAAAAATGGTGTGGATGTTTTTAATAATATTATTGATTTAGATGATAATCAAATCTTTAAGATATAGGAGGAAGAATATGGAAGAAAAGAGTATAAAAGAATTAATTGAATCGAAGAATAATATTTCTGAGCAGTTAAAAGTATTAAGAAAGTATAGAAATAGACAGGATGTACAGGAATATATTGATAACTTATTAAAAAATGAATATACAACTGATTATGCTAAATATATGATAGATAAATATTATTTTGGTAACAAAGAAGCTAAAAAAGCTGAAAAAAACTGTGTTGAAAGAATGTTTAAAGTTATTTTAAGATATGATAATAAAAAAGGTGATTAAAATGAAATATGAAATAATTGAGGTAAAACAAGAAGATAGGGAAAAATTATATAAGTTATTACAATATGCTTTATATGATGGTTCACAATATATTGATAATAATATAAATGATGATTG
>CAKONT010000018.1 GCA_934097255.1 uncultured Bacilli bacterium | reverse complement strand
GGGATAAACAATACCAACAAAAGTAAAAGTTTCAAAAGAAATGATCTTAGATGAAGCATTTGAAATTGTAAGATCAGAGGGAATAGAAAAACTAAGTAATAGAGAGCTAGCAAAAAGACTAAAATGTTCAATTAGACCAATATATTATCAATTTGAAAACGCAGAAGAATTAAAAAAAGAATTATATTTAAAAATAGAACAATACTTTTATAATTTCATATTAGATAATATGGTAGAAGATATTCCAAAGTATAAACAAGTAGGAATAAATTATATAAAATTTGCTAAAAAAGAAAATAAATTGTTTCAAATATTGTTTATGAGTGATATAGGGTTAACCCCTGATATGTTTGTTTCTAAAATAAAAGACAAATATAAAGAAATTGAAAAGTTAATTAAAATAAGTGCAAATTTAAAAGATGAAGAAATAAAAAATTTTCATACTAAAATGTGGTTTTTCTGTCATGGAATTGCAACGTTAGTTGCAAATAATACTACTAAACTAACTGATAAACAAATAAGAGATTTGTTATCAGATGAATTTCAAGCATTAATGTTATTAGAGGAAAATCCAAATAATAAATGGGTTTTAAAGGAGGAAAAATAAATGGAAAAAGTTCAAAATATATTATGGGGAATAGTTTTAATAGTTGTAGGATTAATAATTGGAGGAAATAGTCTTGGAATAACAGACATTAATATCTTTTTTGATGGTTGGTGGACGATGTTTATTATCATACCGTGTTTTATAGATTTGTTTAAAGAAAACGACAAAACAGGAAATATAATTGGATTATTAATGGGAATATCATTGTTTTTAGGATGTCAAGATATTATTGATTTTGACTTAATATGGAAATTAGCTTTTCCAATAATTTTAGTGATAATAGGATTGTCAATAATTTTTAAAGATTTCTTAGGCGGAAAAGTAAGTGATGAAATAAAAAAACTAAATGGAAAAAAAAGTGGTGATAATTCATATTGTGCGACATTTGCTCACCAAAATGTAAATTTTGATGGTGAAAAATTTACTGGTACAGATTTAACAGCAGTATTTGGGGGCGTAAAATGTGATCTAAGAAAAGCGATCATAAAAGAAGATGTAGTAATAAATGCAAGTAGTATATTTGGTGGAATAGAAATTTATGTCCCATCAAATGTGAAAGTAAAAACTAAATCAATGCCTATATTTGGTGGAGTTGAAAACAAGGCAAATACAAAAATAGATGAAAATAGTTGCGTAGTTTATATAAATTGTACAGCGGTATTTGGAGGCGTTGAAATAAAATGACAACAGCGCAAAAAATAATAAAATACTTAGCGCTTTCTTTTGCAATTTTTTTGATATTTACAATTATGTCAGGAATATTTGAAACATTATATTCTTTATCGGGAGTATTAGGATTACAAAAAGAAGATAAAGTAATAAAAAATGAGATGAATATTATAAACTTTGAAAATAATAGTGGTGCTTTGCTAGATATAGATGTTTCGTTTACAAATCTAATCATAAAAAAAGGAGAATTTTTAAAAGCCGAAACAAATAATAAAAATATTAATTGCAAACAAAATAATCAAAATTTGCAAATAAAAGAAAAGAAACATAATTGGTTTTCAAAAAATAATAAAGGTGATTTAATAATATATATTCCCGAAGATTTAAATTTTGAAAAAGTTAAAATAAATGCCGGTGCTGGAAAAATTCAAATTGAAAATATAAATGCAAAAAAACTATATTTAGATTTAGGCGCTGGAGAAACAGTGATTGAAAAGTTAAATATAACAGATAATTGCAAAATTGAAAGTGGAGCAGGTAAGGTAAGTATTTTATCTGGAAACATAAATGAACTAAATTTAGATATGGGTGTTGGAAAATTTGATGTAACATCATCTATTACAGGAAATAGTAAAATAGATGCCGGTATTGGCAATTTAGAATTAAATATATTAGGAAAAAAAGAAGATTATAAAATAAAGACGTCTAA
This sequence comes from uncultured Bacilli bacterium, assembly GCA_934097255.1. The sequence goes on along the minus strand of CAKONT010000018.1, from coordinate 9,860 downwards.
GGGAATAGGAAATATAAATATAGATGGCGATAATATATTAGATAACTATATATATGGTAATGGAAAAAATATAATTAAAGTTGATGGTGGAATAGGAAATATAAATATAGCTTTTAAATAAAAATAAATTATGGTTTAAAAGATATAGTTTACATTGGAGGAATTTTATGAAAAAAGAGAATAAAGAAACTTTAAAAGAAGATAATTATATGACATTAGGGATTAGTTTAGGAATGTGCTTTGGAGTTGGTATTGGAGCATTAGTAGGAACTTTGATAGATCATGTTAGTATTTGTATGTGTTTTGGGGTAAGCCTTGGTATGTTATTTGGTATGGTGATAGGTTCACTAATAAAAAAAGATAATAATACCAAAACAAAATAAATAATTTAAAAATAGTTAAAAAGGATTAGTTACAAAAATAACTAATCTTTTTTTAATTTTTTATAAATGGACTTTGGCTGTACTTTTAAATTTTAGTTTTATATTATTATTTAAAAAAAGTAAGTATTCATATATTATATTAAAGGACAAGTGATTTTATGAATAAAATAAATAATAAAACAGTTTCAGTTTCTACAAGTAATGAATTAAAAGATGTTTTAGAAAATGATAATGAATACGAATATATTTATTTAGAAAACGATATTACATTAGAAAGTGGTATTACAATAAATGTAAATAAAAGTACAGTAACTATTAATGGAACATATCAAAATGTCTTACACACATTAACAGGAATGAATAGTAATGAAAATTTTAATACCATTACTTGTACTTCTTCGACAAATGAAGTTAAAGTAAAAAATATAAAGATAATATACACTAATACAAATGGCGTTATTTATGTACCTGAAGATGATAGTTACAGTAATATAATAACTATTTATGATAATGTTATATTTAATGGAACTAAATTATCAACAAATCCGTATGGTGTTGTTAAAATAAATAATTCTAATATTACTATTGAAAATACAAATGGTATAGCTTCACAAAATGTATGTGAAGCAGAAAGAATTATAATCGATGGTAAAACAAATATACTAAGTAATTCCACCGATTATCCGTTATTTTCTTTTAAAGAAGACTCTTATAGTCCTTATATTATTTTTTCTTGTAAAAGTGATGTTGTTATATCAACTGATAATAGAGAATTTATGTCCGGAACGAATAAGTTAAATTTTACAATTTTACACGATACAAATGTCCATTTAACAACAGGAAATGGATTTTCTGATCTTGCAAATTATGGTGCGAATAATGTTTTAATAGATGAAAGAGCATCGTTTATATTTATTGAAAAAAGTCACAAAAGAATTCCAATGTGGGCTATTTTTGGCTCTTTGACAATGAAAGAAGGCTCCGAACTTCAAGTAATAAATTCATATAGTAGTACACCAAGTGATAATTTTAATATTCATTTTAAAGGTAGTAGTTGTAGTTTAAATTTAGATAATCCAAAGAGTTTAGTTATCTATACAAAAAATGCAAATGCTATATATACAGATAATGTTTTAAATTTTAATATAAAATGTTCTAGGATTAATATGTGGCAAAATTCTACTGAACTATCATCAGCCGGTGATATAAATAATTTGCCAGATTATTATTGGTATAAGGAAAGTGATTTACTTAAAATGGAAGGAGTTATAACTTCATCACTTACATCTGTTACAAAGATGAATCTTACATCTTTAGAATTACAAAATTTATCTGATATTGGTACATTTTTATTTCAAAATAGAAAACAACTTTCTATTGGAAGTACTTATATGAACATACATCCAATTAATACAAATAAAAATACTATAAGTGGTCATACAGAAAGTTTTGCCGATGTATTAATTAAATATGATAATATTTCGGAAATAGTAAATGCTGATGATAATGGGTTATTTGAATATAACTTACCATCAACCATTAAAGATAATACAAAAGTAGAACTAACTTCAAACTTATCAGGTAGTTTTATATATGTAACAAGAACTATAACTACGCCATTTACAGGTGAATTAACTTTATTATATACCAATTTTTCCATTGATTTTTCTCCTATTCCAATAAAAAATACCTACATTTTTCCAAAATCAAGTGATCTAAAAACAAAAATTGTCGATAGTAGATTAAACAGTTCTGATTGGAAGTTATATGCATATATAAATAATCCGTTAACTTCACCAAATGGTTTTGTATTAGAAAATGCACTTGTATTTAAAAAATTTGATGATGAAACTGTAACTTTAACTAATACCCCTTTGTTAGTTTATACAGGCCAAAATAATCAAGGTGTTGTTAATTTTGAAGACCTTAATTGGTCAAAAGAAAAAGGACCATTACTGGACCTTACTAATGATTCTTTAGAAATAAATGAAGAATATTTTGCAACTATTTATTTTTATATAGAAGAGTAGTTATTATTTAACTCTTTCTTTTATAATGTCATCACTTTGTAATTTTCCAATAAGAAGTGATGAATTTGGATCGTGATCATTAAAGTTTTTATTTACATTTTTTTCGTCATAATTAGCGTAACAATATCTACAAAAATGTTTACAAGAATTATAACATCCTATATCTACTACTTGTACACAATTACATTTTTTCTCTTTTCTCGCTGTCCAATTTTTATAAGTTTTTCCGGTTAATTTATAAGCAAGTTGGTGTGATGTACATTCTCCAATTTTAAATCCATATTCACTTAAATTTCTATCTTCAAAACAAGTTTGAACTGTCATATTATTTTTACTTGCACTAAAAGAAAAACTTTTGCCAATTTGTTTGTAATCTTCTTCAGTAAACTCTTTGAAATTTAATGCTTTTTCATTTTTTCTGACATTTTTATAATTATCTATAAATGATACTATTATTTTATTTACATATCCATTTAATAAAGAACACATCTTGTCAAAGGCTTTCTTATGATATTCAATACTATATTTTTCACTTATAAATATAGGATCATATCTTACATATAAATTATCAATTCCAACAATACTAGATAATTTTTTTATAGCTTCTATTATTTCTTTTTTTGATATAACATTTTTTTCAATATCATTTTTATATGATGTTAAAGTAACATGAAATAATATTGGTTTATTTATTTCTTTTAAGTGATCTAGAATAGGTATAGGGTTTTTAGTACAAAAAATAATTGCATCTACATCTTTAAAATTAATTCTACTAACCATTTTAGGATTAAAAGGATTTCTAACATCTACAAATCCATCTTTATATCTATTCATAAACCACTCTGTATAAAAAGCTACAATGTCTGTTCTTCCACTTACATTTAATATCATCTACTAACTTACCCTTATATTTTCATAAAGAAATTGTTTATCTCATCAAACTTATTTTTAGAATATTTTAAATAATAATCATTACTTTCTGCATCACTTAATTTATCCACTGTTTTTAAAAAATTTATTGGCATTAAAACATGACTTAATGGATAAGAATTTTCTTTGATTTCAAACTTTTCTTTTAACTTTGTATATTTAAATGGAATTTCAGTAAAAATTGATTTATAACTTCCATTATTATTAATAAATGTGTATGCTCTAACAATAAATACTTTTTCATTTTGTGATAAAATTTCATCATTAATAATTAGTTTTATATATTCTTTTACATTTTCTATTATTTTATTTTTAATTTTGATTCCATCATCTATTCCAACGATATAATCATAAGAATTTATTTTTATATTATTGTAAACATTTAAAGCTTTTTTAAAAGATCTATTTATTACATCACCAACTTCTTTTTCATCAATAATTTCTTCATTTAAATCATTTAAAGAATAAAATTTAAAATCTTTAAAATTATCAGTAGATAATAATTTTGATACTATTTTAAATTTATCTTTATTCCTTGTTGCTATTAATATTTTTTTCATTATTATAACTTCCTTTTTTACTGCAACTTATTTTATTAAAACTTTAAAACATCTATATCTAAAATATTAATATTATATATCTCATTATATATACTCGTAACATCATAATTTGTAATTTTAGTTTTGTCTAAATTTAATTTTTCTATAATGTTTTTAACATCATCTTCACTTTTTCCCTCTATTTCAACGTATGTTGGAATAAGTGGCCAGGAATCTATATCAAATTCAATATTATCCAGTTTATACACTATTCTTTTATTTTCTTGATAATTACGATATTTATAACCCAATTCTAATAATATTTCATTAGTTTTTAAAAAATCAGATACTTCTATTTCTAATTCATGGTTACCGCCTATACGATTTTTGTCAAATATTTCTTTAATCGTTAAGGTAGTTTTTTTACCGTTAGTCCTTAATCTAATCCATTTATTATTAATTTTGGGGTTAAAATCGTATGTATATCTTTTCTGAAAAAATTCATCTACTTTTTTAGCACCTAAACTTTCAATTTTTTTTATAAATTCCTCTTTATTAATACCTAAATAAGTACATTCATATTCAATATTATCCATTACTTCCTCCACAGTTCAATTTATTACAACTTATTTTACTTGATACTTTGTTATATCATTTATTTTAGAAGCAAAGTAGGGTATTTCTTTATTTTTTTCTCTTAAAAAAATAGCAAAGGTGTCGTCTAAATAAAAATATCTTTTTTCGCCATTTTCAAGAGATGTAAATTTAATATCCAATCCTGCTTCACTTTTGATTTTTCCTCCTTTTTCGTCAATAGCAAAACTAATTGTTTGAATTGCTTTTGAAATAACTGCGTTATCAAAATCATATCCTAATGTTTTAAATGGTTTATTTTCTAATTCTTCATATTCTTTTTTTACATTAAAATCAATTATTGGCGCTTTAAATTCATCGTTATCATTAAACTTACTATCGCCATCAAAATCTTGGCTTTTTTTATTTAAATTATCATATATTTCATTAAAAGTATTTCCTTTTGGATTTTTATAAAAAATAATTTCATCATTTTCTTTTGTATTAATTAATATAGCAAAATCATCTTTTGAGTTATAAAATAATACATCTATTTGATCTCCAACTATATTATCAGTATTATCGTTGATTCCAAAATATTTTATATTTTTGTATTCTCCAAAATCACCATCTTCTAATTTATCAAATTTATTTAAAAAATTAAATTCTCTATATAGCATGGTATAAAAGAAATAATTATTAAAATTATCTTTATCATTGTCACTTTCACTAAAATCAAAATCATCTAAAATGTCACTTTTTTGATTAAATTTTTCCAAAATAGCATCTTCAATTTGTTTTTTTAATTCTTTCTTTTTAATTCCATATATTTTATAGTAATAACTATCTGATATCATGTCTTCTCTAAATTCTTCTTTGTTTAAATTAATAACCATATCTTCTTGTGGGGTAAAGATAATATCTTGTTTTACAACTTCATTTTTCATATCGTTAAAAACAAGTTGAAAAGTTCCACACCAACTACTATCATTTGTAATTTTATCACTCATAGTAGGTACAACAGTTATATTTTCAGTAAAATTTTTATTGTTACGATTAAACACTAAATAAATAAGTAATCCACAAATAATAGATAATAAAAATATAAGAATAATAAAAATTTTTTTATTCATAAAACACTCTCCTTTAATATCTAAATTATAATATATAATATCAAAAGAAAAAAGTAAAAATATGACAAAGTAATAAAATTTAATTTAAATAATTATCTTATGGATTTTTCTTGCATAAAATAAAAACAATAAGTATACTTAAAATGTAAGGAGTAAGTTATTTTATGAGTAAAAAAAGAAGGAAAATAAAAAATAAAGTCAAAATTTTTCTTTTCTTAATTATTTTTATTATAAGTAGCGTAACATTTTACTATTTTTATTATAATAAACAAAATAAAAATAATTATGAGAAAGAGTTTCTTTATATGAAACAAAATTATGACAAACATGTTATTACTAAAAAAGAAATTCCTTTATATAAAAAAAGTAAAAATGGTTATAAGAAAATTGGTAGTGTTTCTTCTTCTATTGTTTTGACTTTAGCTGATATTCTTGATGAAAAAGATTTATATTATAAGCTTTTAAATATGGATTATTATGTTTATTTTAAAGATGTAGAGAAAGTAAAAGATTATAAAGAAAACTTTAACGATAAGAGATTTAAAAACTATATCCCTTATAATGAAAATATTTTTTTTGAAAGTGGAGTTATATATTTAGATGATAATAAAAAGTATACAATAAATGAAGAAGTATCACTACCAATACTTGTCAAAGAAGATGATAGATATTATGTTTCATACGATGACAAATTTATGTATGTTTTAAAAAAGGATGTCAAAATTTTAGAACATAGTAATAGCAAAGATTTGATAAGTGACCATTTTGCTATTTTAAACTATCATTATATAGCAAAGTTTGACGATATTAATTGTCAAAATTCTCTTTGTACTTCTTTTGAAACGTTTGATAGTCATTTAAATTATTTAAAAGAAAATAATTTTTTTACTTTAAGTATGAAAGAAGTTGAATGGTTTATAGATGATAAAATAAATCTTCCTAAAAATAGTGTTGCTATAACAATAGATGACGGTTGGTATGCTAATTTTGCTATTTTCTTTTTAGAAAAATATAACATGAAAGCAACTTTATTTTTGATAGGGGAAGTTTATGATACTAAATTTGATAAGAACTTATATATAAGTGATTATTTAGATATTCACTCTCATGGATATGATCTTCACGAAACAGGATATTGTAATATTCCTAATACTCGTGGTGGAGCAATTCTTTGTATGGAACATGATAGCTTAATAAATGATTTGAAAAAAAGTAGAGAATGGCTCGATAATACAACTGTATTTTGTTATCCTTTTTATGAGTATAACGATTATGCTATAAGTGCTTTAAAAGAAGCAGGTTTTACAATGGCAATGGCCGGTGGAAGCAGCTATGTTTATAAAAAAATAGATAAATATAAAGTTCCAAGGTTTGGAACTACAAGATACACTGAAGTATCTGATATTGCTAGAATACTAAGTTATTAAAAAAAGAATGAATATCTCATTCTTTTTATGATCCAGTACTACTATAATGTTTTAAACCAAATCTAAAGCTAAGAAAGCATGGAATTAAATAAATAATAACAAATATTGGCGATAACATATATATGGAATTACTTTTTTTACCAACAAGATATAAAAGGGGATAGTAGTTAATTAATGAAAATGGAATGATATATGTAAAGAAAAAGATAAATCCTTTTTTTAATATACCTATTGGGTATTGGGCCATATATCTTCCGCCATCGGTAAGCAAATTTTTAATTTCTAATCCATTTATTGTAAAGAAACAATATGATGCAGTAATTAATAATAAACCAAAGAAAATTAGAATGGAGCTAATAAACATACAAAATACAAGTAATATTTTTTTGATATTCCAGATTATATTTAAATTAGCTATTGCTATAATAAAGATAATTATTGCTTGGACTAATCTTGCTATTTTAGCAATATCCATATCAGAACTTATAACTTGTAATAAAATACTTCTAGGTCGAAGAAGTAATCTATCAAAAGATCCATCAATAATAAAATCTTCAAATTTATCTAATCCTTTAAAAAATACTTCATTAAAAGAAAAACCAAAAGTAATTATTGAGTAACATAATAATACTTCGTAAACAGAAAAACCTTTGATATTATTAAATTTTTGAAATAATGCTATTATCATATAATATGATGAAAATAAAATAAAAAATTGACTAATAAAAGACATAATAAATGATTCTTTATATTCTAATTCTTTTTTTATTTTTAGAAGAAAATTATCTATGTATATTTTAACCACCCATAATCACCGCCTTTTTTAAAACTTTTTTAGTTGTTATTTTTCCTATTATAATTATTATAATAGTCCATATTATCGAATATAATAAATTTTCTATTCCCCTTGAAATTGATATATTTCCGGAATATATTCTAAATGGGGAATCACTTATATATTTAAATGGTAAGAAATCAGCAATTTTTATTAGAATTTTTGGTAAAAATGGAATAGGGACAATTCCGCCCATGAAAATATCACTAATAGATGTGTATATATTAAATACTCCTTTGTAATCGATAGTATAAAAAGTAATTATGTGAACTAATGTGTTCATAGCACTAATAAGAAGACAAGCAATTATTAATGATATTAAAAATATTATAAAAGCTTGGAAACTTTTAGGTAAAATTAATTTATATGGAAAGGGAAGTAATAAACCTATTATAATAATAGGTGAAAATCTAAGTAGAGTAGAAATTGTTTTGCTTGCAATTGTTTTTATATAATATTTATTATATAGATCGATTGGTTTTGTAAGTTCATAAGAAATATTACCATTTTTAATCATATCAAGTAATTCTTTATCTTTACTATATGGATATATCAAAGCATAAAACGCTTGTTGAAGCCACATGTAACTAATTGTTTCACTAAGAGACATTGGAAGATTAGAAGTGTTATTTGATTCATAAAAAGCAAGATAAACAGAAATAAAGACAAAAGCAAAGAAAAGTTGTGTTAGAATGCCTGCAACGGCTGTACTTCTATATTGTAAATTAGTAATTAGTCTTAATTTAAAATAATTTAAATATGCTTTCATATTTTAAAATCCTCATATAATTTTAAAATAACACTATCAATATTTTCGTTTTCTATTTCAATATCAGAAATATTATACTTTTTTGTTAAATCATTTATTATGTTCGATGTTGTAATATAATTTGAATCAAATATTATTTTATATCCATTTAGTATTTTACTTATATTTATTATTCCTTTTTGATCAAGAGTAATTTTGTCGTTTGTTGTAAGTTTTATTTCTTTAAAACTGCCATATTTTGTTTTTAATTGTTTAAGTTTGCCATCGTATAATACTTTGCCATGTCCAATTAAAATAATTCTTTTGGCAAGAGTTTCTATGTCTGTCATGTCATGTGTTGTTAAAATAATTGTAACTTTTTCTTCTTCGTTTATTTTTTTAATAAAGTCTCTTACGACTTTTTTGGAATAAGCATCTAAGCCAATAGTTGGTTCATCTAAGAAAAGAATTTTGGGCTTGTGTAAAAGAGCAGCACATATTTCGCAACGCATTCTCTCTCCTAAACTTAAACTTCTAACTGGTTTTTTCATTATTTCTTTAATAGATAGAATTGACGTTAAATGTTCTTTAGTTTTTTGATATTTGTCGTTATCAATTTTGTAAATATCTTTTAGTAAGTCAAATGTATCTTCAGCGGGGATATCCCACGATAATTGACTTCTTTGACCGAAAACGACTCCAATTGTTGCAACATATTTTATTCTGTCTTTTGTTGGATTAAATCCATTAACTTTTATTGTTCCACTTGTTGGTTCTAAAATGCCACTTAGCATTTTTATAGTAGTACTTTTTCCCGCACCATTAGGCCCTATATAGCCAACTAAATCTCCTTTGTTGATTGTAAATGAAATATTATCAACAGCATTTATAACATCGTATTCTCTTTTGAAAAATGCTTTAATTGCGTTTTTGATTCCACTATTTCTTTTACTAACTTTAAAGGTTTTTGTTATGTTTTTAACAGTAATGATCGACATTTGATTTTTTCACTCCTTTCAAACAACGCAAAAAGACAGTATTTTAAAAATAAATACCGTTTCTTTTTGCAAAATGTCGATATAATAATATTATAAAAAATATTGTTTGACAACACTTTTTATAAAAAAAGTATAAAAAATTTAAAAAATGTATTGATTTTTATTACATTATTATGTTAATATTAAATGGCAATGGACCCTTAGCTCAGTTGGTTAGAGCATACGGCTCATAACCGTGCGGTCATAGGTTCGAGTCCTATAGGG
>CAKONT010000017.1 GCA_934097255.1 uncultured Bacilli bacterium | reverse complement strand
CAAATAATCTATCACTTGTTCCCCCAATATCTAGTCCTTTTCGTTGACCAATAGTATAATACATAAGACCAATATGACGACCGATAACTTCATTTGTTTCAATATTTACAATATTTCCTGGCATATTTGGTAAATAATTTTTTAAAAAGTCTTTAAAGTGTCTTTCACCAATAAAACATATTCCTGTTGAATCTTTTTTACTTGCAGTTACAAGATCATTTTCTTTAGCTATTTTTCTTACTTCTTGTTTTGTCAAATCGCCAAGGGGAAATAACACATTTTTAAACTTTTCTTTTTTTACACCGGCTAAAAAGTATGATTGATCTTTATTTAAATCAGTTGCTTTATATAAAGATCCATTAATAAGCTTTGCATAATGACCAGTTGCAATATAATCCGCTCCTAACTTTTTTGCTTCTTCTAAAAATAAATCAAATTTTATATATTTATTGCACATCACATCAGGATTTGGTGTTCTTCCTTTTTTTAATTCATCTAAAAAATAAGTAAAAACATTATCCCAATACTCTTTTACAAAATTTACTCTATAAAGTGGTATAGAAAGTTTATCACAAACCTTTTTAGCATCATTATAATCTTGTTCTTGCGTACAAATATTATTATCAAGAGTTGGATTTCCTTTTATATCATTATTTACTAAACTATCCCAATTACGCATAAAAAGACCAACAACGTCATACCCTTCTTTTTTTAAAAGAAGTGCACAAACAGAAGAATCAACTCCTCCACTCATTCCTACAACAACTTTTTTCATACCTTTTTCCTCACTTCAGACCAATTATACACTATTATTGAAGTTTTGTAAAAATTTTTATAAAAAAAGGCATTAAAAATGTTTCTAAAATACTTATTAAAAATAAAAGAATTAAAGAAAAGATCAATACTTTATAATAAGATTTAAGTTTTTCTCTTAGATCTAATTCTTTTTTTAAGAAAAGATGTTCGATCAAATGATAACTAAATTTAAGAGAATTATATGTTAAAATAAACAAAATTAAAAGAAAAATAATTCTTGTTGGAAATAAATAGCAAAACATACCAACAATTGCTTTATTTTTATAATAACTAAACATCGAAGAAATAGTAAATCCTAAAGAAAATCCTTCTCCAAAATAAAGAAAAACATTTAATATAATTCCAATTACACTTATTCCTAAAATCCACATAATTATTCCAAATTTTAAATTATTTTTAATATTAGAAAATAAAATCGTTTTATAATTATAACTATCTTTTAATGTGAAATAATTATTTAAACTTTCATAAACTTGTTGTTTATCTATTGAATTCATATAAAGAAAGAAAAAAATACCTATAATAATACTTATTAAAAAAAAGCATATTAAAAAAAAGAAATAATTTTTTTTAGTCATAAATTTAAACTTTAATTTTAATTTTTTTCTATTTTTCAAATTCATTCTCATCGCTATCACCCAATTAAATATATACTTTTTTTACTAAGTTAATGCTTTATTTAATTAGACTTTTTTTGACTCAAATCATGTTTTTATGATATAATTTTAGTGGTGAAGAAAAGTGAAGAAAAAAACTCAAAAAATTGTCGTTATTATTCTTACTGCAATAATGATTTTATCTATGGTTGCGAGTGTTGTAGTGTATCTTATTTAAGATACACTTTTTTTGTTTAAGAAAAAAGTTTTTAAGCATAATAATACTAGATTAAAAGGAGATAGATATTATGAGTTTATGGATATTATGTCTTAAGATTTTTTTTGCTAGAATCTTAGATGTTTCTTTTGGAACTTTTAGAACAATGCTTATGGTAAAAGGAAAAACATTTGTTGCGACTGTTATAGGTTTTTTTGAAATTCTTATTTGGTTTTTGGTTGTAAGAGAAGCATTAAACACTAATACTGATAGTATTATGATTGCAATAAGTTATGCCTTAGGTTTTGCAACGGGAACATATTTAGGTATGTATGTTTCAGATAAATATATTAAAGAAATACTATCAATAAAAATAATAACACCAAACTATATAAAACTTGCTAAAGCACTTGATGAGAATGGTTTTGCTTATACTTTTTTAGAAACTAAAGAAAAAAAAGGTAAAGCAAAAAATATGATGTTTTTCATTGAGCTTAATAGCTTTAGTTATCAAAAATTAAATAAATTAATTAAAGAAGTTGATCCTAAAGGATTTATGGTAATAAATGAATGTAAATACGTAAGAAATGGTTATTTTTTCGATTCAATAAAAAAATAGGAAAGTAAATCTTTCCTACTCTATTTCTTTTAACATAGAAGTTATAAATATACCAAATCCTTTTGTTGGATCATCTGATAAAACATGAGTAACAGCACCGATTAGTTTATCGTTTTGAATTATAGGAGAACCACTCATTCCTTGGACAATACCACCGGTTATATTTAATAGTCTTTCATCTGTTACGCTAAATAAAATATTTTTAGTGTCGCTTGATGAATTTATTTTTAAAATATTTATTTTAAATTCTTCAATAGTATCACCACTTATAACAGTTCTTATGGTTGCTTCACCAGTATTTATTTCATTACTTTCAGCAATTTTTATTTTTCTTACATCAAGAGATGCTCTATCTTCATACGTTCCGAAAATTCCTGTTATTTCATTTTTTTCAATACTACCAAAATAGTTGTCTTTAAAATAATTAGCATTCTTACTTCCAGGATCTACTCTTGTTGCTTTGTCTATTCCTGTTACATCAGATTTAAAAATACTTCCTGTTGATATTTCAAATTTGCTTCCAGTTGTTTTTTCAATAATTTCGTGTCCTAAAGCAGCAAATTTATAATTATTATTAAAGTCGACAAATGTAAGCGTACCAATTCCTAAAATAGAATCTTTAACTAATAAACCTGTCTTATAAACATTATCAGAGTCCAAATACATTGTTAAAGAAGTATTGTATTCCTTATTGTTTCTAATATATGTTATATCAATTGTTTTGTCATCATTGATTGCTTTTGCAAGATCAGATATCAAAGTAACATTGTTATCATTTATCTTTATTATTTTATCACCTATTTGTAAAGAAGACTCTTTACCTGGAAAAGTTCCATTAACTTCATAAAATCCGACAACAATAACACCGTTTGCTTTAACCTCAATACCGATATTTGATCCACCTAAAATTACTTCTTTTGAATAAGCAAAAATATTTGTTGGTATAATAATAGTAAGAAGAAATAGAAAAATTTGTAGTTTAGTAAAATAATTTTTTAAAAACATTTTTACACCTCACTAACTACATTATTATTATTTTCAAAACAAATAAATTTATATAATAAAAAAATTGGCAAATACTCCAATTTTTAACTTTTTTTACAATAAATTTTAGCAAATAATTTTATAAGATTTAGTTTTTCTAATAAAATAAAGATAAAAACAATTAATCTATTTTTTATACTTTCTCCTTTTAACTTATTAGAAAAAGGAGAAATCGATAACTTAATATTTTTACTTTTAAACCAATTTTTTATTCTTTTGTATTCTAAAACGAACTGTTTAGAAGAACTATATTTTCCAGAAAATAAAAGATACCAAATATAATATCTATTGAAATAATATGCTTGATAAATGTCAAAACTACAAGAATTTTGTAAAATTTGTTCTAGTAAATATAATATATCTGTTTTTTTATTTAAACCTTTTTGAGTTGTATTAGAAACACTTTCATTATTAAAATACCAGTTATAACCGATATAATCCGTAATTAATATTTTAGGTTCATAGGAATAACTAATTAAATTAAAATATACATCTTCGCCAATTGGATAATCTAAAAAAGAAACATTATTTTTTATTAAAAACTCTTTTTTATATAATTTAGCCCACGGTGCCATAACAATATATCTAGACCAATAAGTGTTCTTTAATTTACATTCAAAAAGTGTTTTTTCATCATTTACTCTTCTATATCCACTAAACACAATATCTAAATCATTTTTATTGACATAATTTACATGTGTTAAAACATAATCACAGTCAATATAGTCATCATTGTCAACAAACATAATATAATCTCCAGTTGCAATATTTATTCCTTTATTACGAGTTATCGATACACCTTCATTTTCTTTATGAATAGCTTTAATAAACGGATATTTATCAGCATAATCTTTTAATATTCTAAATGAGTCATCAGAAGATCCATCATCTATTAAGATTAATTCAATATTTTTGTATGTTTGATTTATTACACTTTCAATACATTTTTTGACTTTGTCATAAGCGTTATAAACTGGAATAATAATACTTACTTTTACCATATTACTTTAAAAACTCCTTTTAATATGTAATTTATAAATAAAATTTAGCTAATAGAATCTTTTTCATCTATTAACATCAAAGTAGTAGCTATCGCTATACATATTTATCACTTTTCTACTTTTATTGTGGACATAAAAGTTTATTATGAGTTAAATTTTTTATTTGAAACAATAGTAAATAAAAAATATATTAAAATTGTGATAATTGTATACGATATACACGCTCCATTTACACCCATATTCATAATTTTAATTAAAAAATAATTTAGTATTATAGATAAAATAGAAGTGATAGAATAAATTGCTATTTGAATATTAAACTTTCTCATAGCCATTAATATACTTGATAAAATACTTGATATACCATAAAATAATGCCCCTATTAATACAATTATTAAACAAGATTTATATTTTAAAAGATTAATATTATAAATAAAATTTAAAAATGGAATACCTATAAAATAAGCGATTACAATTGCAAATATTCCAAATGCAAACATAGAAATAGAAAATTTCTTAACGATATCTTTAACTTTTTCATAATCTTTATCCTTTATAAAATTTGTTATTTTATTTAAAAAAGGATGAATAATAAATTGTGTAAAAAGGAAAATAACACTCGCTGGCATTACAAGTATACTATATATAGTTTGATATTTTTCTTCTAAAGTGTAATCGATAACATACTTTGGAGAATTGATAACAAATGAAGTTAAAAAGGCAAGTAAAAAGGCTAAAAAACCGTTAGTTAAAATTGACTTAACATTTTCATATTTAAAAGTTTTTGTAATTTTAAGCTTTTTAATAATAGGAAAATCGAAAAAGATATAAATTAAAATGTAAATAATATTCATTGTGATTAGAGAATATAAAAGATTTTTAGTTAATAAATCAACAATTAAAAATGATAACAAACACATAATACTTTTAATTGTAAAAGAAATACCAACTTTATATAAATAATCTCTTTTTTGAATAATTGCATAAGTCGTTTCTGAAAATGCTTCAAACATTTTTAATATACAAAGTAATAAAATTATTAAAGATTTATACAAAGAATATCGATTTATTATAATAAAAATAATTGATATAAGAAGCATTACAAAACAAGTAACTGTTTTAGAAATAATAAAATCCATATCATTTTTATTTGTCAAGTCTGTTACTTCATAAATTCTACCAGCGTAAACACCTATCACATAAAAAACAGTGGCACAAGTAAAAGCAAAGGTAAAAATTCCCGCATCATTTATCCCGTTAATACGAGTAGCGATAATCATGAAAAAAAGGGAATTAAAAGCATTTAAGGAAGTTCCAATTATATTCCAAAAAAAATCTTTCCTTAATTTATTTTTTTCCACTTTTAACCTCTTCTTTTAAAATACTTACTTGTTGAGCTAAATCTATTATTTTTTCTTGTTGAACAGAAATTTTTTTACTAAAATTAAAATTTTGAATAAATAAAAAGACGACACAAAGAGTTAAAAAAAGGGCTGGAGGATAGCTTACGCCAATAAATTTAGATAACCAATCAATAGTATATGGAAAAATAGCAAAAAATAACATTAAAAATGATAAAAATATCCAAACACCACTTGTTTTTATACTTAAATTTCCTTTTCTTACAGAATGAATGATATATATCATAACAAGTAAAGA
Organism: uncultured Bacilli bacterium; assembly: GCA_934097255.1. The sequence continues at coordinate 6,241 of CAKONT010000017.1, read as the reverse complement.
TAAAACTATAAAATAAATTGTATTCATTACTTATTAACCCTCCTTATTCCGATATTTTTAATAAAAATGATAATAATTGTATAAAACATTTCAATCATATATTTAATTGGTTTAATGATTCCACTGTGCATACTTTCGCCATTTTCACGAAGTCTCATTTTTACAGGAACCTCACATACCTTATATCCTCTTAAAAGCATTTCCATTATAAGATTAGCATCAGGATACTCAGGATATCCTCCTATTTTTGCATATTCATTAATTACTCTTTTATTAATACATTGAAAACCGGATAATGGATCTTTTATTTTTTTATGGCAAAAAACATTAATCATGATTTCAAATAACTTGGTTCCTACCCTCCTAAAAAAAGGGCAACGATAACCTAAATCTTTTAAATACCTAGAACCAATAACAATATCACAATCAGTTTCTTTCATCTTTTTATATAACTTTTCTGCTTCACTTGCAATGTGTTGTCCATCAGCATCCATTTGAATAACATAATCATAATTGTGATAACTAGCATACTTTATACCCGTTTGAACAGCCATTGCATAACGCATATTAAAGCAATTTGAAATACACTTAACATTTTCTTTTTCAACTATTTCCATTGTATTATCAGTCGAACAATCATTAATAACTAATATATCTGCATAACTAACATCTTTTTTTATTTCATCTAAAACCTTTTTTATATTTTGTTCTTCGTTATAAGCTGGAATAACAAATAATACTTTATCCTTCATAAACTCCTTCTCCATAAAACCTTAATATTTAAATATATTATATAATAAAAATAACAATTTAAAAAGCGTTATTTAAAAATGCTTTCATATTTAGAAACAACTAAATCCCAAGTATAATTATTTTTAATTCTTTCTTTAGCTAAAAAACCAAACTTTTTTCTACATTTTTCTAAATACTTTTCATTATCTAATAAATGGCACAAATTACCCTTTTCGCTATTAAAATAAAGACAAGTATCTAACCCGACATTTCTATTAAAAGAAACATCATAAAGTAAGTTTAAATCAGTATAATTCATTGCTTCTAAAAGAGAGGGATTAGTTCCTCCAACAGAATGACCATGTAAATAAAGATAAGCATTTTTTCTTATTACGCACAACTTTTCTTTATCATAAATACCAGGAATAACTATAATTCTTTTATCACTTTCTAAATTAGTCTCTTTTTTTAAACTATCAAAATATTTATCATTATTAATATTAGAAACAATAACCAAATTTTTTTTTGTTTTTGACATTTTAAATTCATCGATAATAAGTTTAAAATTATTTTCTGGAACACTTCTTCCGACAACTAAAAAATAATTGTTTTTTGTAATGCCATATTCTTTTAATATTTTTTCTTGATTTAATTTTTCTATATCTACTTCATCTGTTCCGTATGCTATAAAATATTTTTTTACTTTATTTTCTTTATAAGTATCTTCTAAATAATCCTTTATTCCTTCATTATCACAAATTATTCCATCACAATTTTTAAGCATTGTTTTTTCTTCGTATAAGAAAAACTTTTTGACAAAATAATTCCATTTACTTCTTTTCCATTCTAAACCATCTGGATTGACAAAAACCTTTATACCAAGTTTTTTTAATCTTTTATTTAAAATCTTAAGAAAAGGTCCCATTTTAAGTCCAAGAATTAAAAAATAAGCATTTTTAATATTATTTTTTTCTACATAATTCATGTAATAATACAAAGACTTAATAGAATAAGCCATCATCGTTGCACCCTTTATTTTCTTAGTATAAATAGGAGTACAGTTAATACCATTTTTTACGTATTCTTTTTCTTTTTTAAAAGTAATTTCCGATACAAAAATAGAAGATGTACTTTTGTCGTAATAATCACAAAATCTTTTAACAAAAGTTTCCCATCCACCATAATTTTTTTCATATCCTTTAGAACCTATTATAAAGATATTTTTTTTCATAGATTATTTCCCTCCTCGGATTTTTTATATAATTTAGTTAATTTTTTAGCAATCCATTTAGGATGAAATTTACTAAACATAAAAAAATCTTCCCTGCTTCTTTGATCGTTATTTATAATTAATGAAGTAGTTGAATTTTGATGTATTCTATGTCCCATTAAATATTTATTTATATAAATAAATCTACCGTTTTTCTTTGATAATCTTTCCCATGCAAGCCAATCAATATTACATTTCATATCACTTTTAAAAATATCTTTTCCTGTATTATTTATAGAAAAACAAACTGAAGGACAACATATAGAGTTTCCAAGTGAAAGTACTTTTCGCTTAATGAATTTACTTTTAGTTAAAAATTTTATTCTTAGAGGAAAAAGTAATATTTTTTTAATATTTAAATTTCTATTTTTATAAACTTTTTCTTTATTTTTTATTTCATAGTAATTAGGAAATAAAATTAAAACATCTTTATTAGCTAAATAATTATCTATCATTTCCTTAGAGTATGTATAATCGTATATATCATCTTGATGAGCAATTGTTACAAGTTCTGTCTTAGAACATGACAAAGCAAAATTAAAATCATTCCCTATTCCTTTTTCTTTATCGTTTACAACTATTTCTAAGTTATATTTTTTTGCTAAGTTTTCTATATAACTATTAGGCGTCGATGTTGCAATTAAAACCTCACTTTTTACTTCTTGGTTTAATACAGATTTTATACACTCTTCTAAATATATAGACTCTTTATATGCTAAAACAACAAACGTATGAATTTTTTTCATTTTTACATCCTTTCAACTAACATTATATCATGCAATTTAAAAAAATAAAAAAGAATATATTTAAATATTCTTTATAAACAAAATCCTAGATAGAATACTTCATAAATAGATATAAGTAAAGCGATCGATAATATAGTCATTACTAAGCTTTCTAAGTTTTCTTTTTTGGTATTAATTTTTATTTTATTATTAGAAAAAATAAGTATTCCAATAGGTGCAAGAAGTGGAAGAAAATATCTATTTTGAACGCCACTTATTGTTTTTTCTAAAACAGGAGTATACGCTAAATATAAAGCTGTCCATATCAAAACAATAATTCCTAGTATTAAAATTAAACTTACTATTTTTAATATTTTATCTTTCTTAGTTATATCTTTTTTGTATGTATCAACTGTTGCAGTAAAAATTAATGTAATAAGAACTAAAAAATAAACAATTGAATGGAATTTACCACTTTGTAAATATCCAAAATTATACAAAGTTGCTTCTCCAAATAATCTTTCAAAGAAATTAGCAAAAGCATTATTTTTTAGAATTTCTAAATATCCGAATGGATGGTGTAATATATTTTTTAATTGTTCACTAACACTTGTATTACCGCCTCTTAAATCAGTATAACTCGAAGGATTAGCAACAGTTGGGAAAACAAATGTTCCCATCATTAAAACAAATATTAAAATAACTCCTAGTTTAAAATGTTTAAATTCATCTTCATTTTTAAATTTTTCTTTTGGGATAAAAAGAAGTAATAATATCAATGGAATATATACTGCTTTTATAAATGATGAAATAAGAATTGATAAAATTAATATTAAACAAGTTTTAAAATCGACTTTTTGATTTTTATTTTCTAAAACATTTATAAACGATGCAACATAAAGAATTATACCAGCAATAATTGGTGGATCGTAAGAATACTCAGATGCTAAAAATAAGGAAGAAGGTAAAAGAGAAATAGTTGCTAAAAGTATTTTTCCTCTTGGAATTATTTTTATCGCCAAAAATGCTAATAAACAGTACACCAATAAAATAGCAACTTTCGATAATCTAAATCCTAATACGACTGGTAAATGGATTATTCTTGACAATTTAAGCACTAATCCCGGTGCTAGATATCCAACTTGATTATATTGAATAAAAGGAGAATTATCAGTAACATAAACAATCTTGCTTGCACTATTTACTACTTCATTTTGTAAGAAGTGTTCTTCGTAAGTATTGATATTTTTAAAAACACCTCTTGTTCCAATTAAATAAATTGCTTCCTCCCACTCTGTTTTTCCATCGAGTTCAAATACTTGATATGTTATCTTATAATGAATTTGATCATCCCAAGAATAATTATTTGCTGTTGGTTGAAAAATAATCATTAATAATCCAAAAGAAATAGCAATAGTTAAAAATAAATACTCTATTTTTCCATTAAAAAGTGATTTTTTACAATAAAAATAAATAGTTAAGAAAACAAAATAACATACAAATATAAGTAAAAATAAATATATATTAAACGATATTTTATTAGAAGCATAAATATTTTTAATAGTTATAGGATTTTTAGTATCAAATGAAATATCAAAAGAAGAAACATTTTTTCCTATTTTTAAATATGCTTTATTAATATTTTTATTTAAACTATCACTATTCTTATAAGAAGAATAATTAGAATATTCATCTAAACCATTATATGAAATTGAATAATCGACGTTATGATCTGTCTCATAATAAATAACTAATTTATTAATATAACCTTTATAATTAAAGCTTAAAGTACTATTTTCATTTAAGATATATGATCCATTTTCTAATGTAGTGTTATCCATTTTTACAATAGATGATGTTAAATCAATATCTTTATTATTTTTTGAATATCTAATAATATTAAAATTATAAATTATAAAACTAAGAATAAAAGAAATTATAATTCCAAATATAATAGATATAATATATTTTTTATTTTTCATTTTTTATCTTCCTTTCAAATACAAATGGATATATCAAATATAAAAATGCTAGTAAGAAAAGAGGATACCAAAAGAAAAAGTAGTTTTCTTTGTCATAAGTAAGAATAAGCTTTAAAGAATAATTTTCATCATTTACTAAATAGTTATGTTTTATATCATCACTTTTTGTAACGGGAAATGATATTTTTTCATTATCTTCACTTTTTAATATCAAAGTATAATATTCATTTTCATAAGGAGGATAAAACAAAATATTTAAAACCATTCCTTGATGACTAATTATTGTCTCCTCATGAATAACATTCAACGAAGAATCTTTTATTATTACATGAAGATTTTGAAAAGAATCGTCTGGATCACAATAAAAAGTTAAAGAAGAAGTTGTTTTTTTATCCACATAAAATTTATTTTCTACTACGTCAAACTCTTTTTTATATGTTTTACTATCTATATTATAAAGCATCTCGTAAACGCCTGTTTTAATTGGTTTAATAACTAAATATATAATTGCTAAAAAAGATACAGCAACCAAAAATATATAAATAACTTTCTTAAAATTTAAACTTTTCATAATAATTACTTCCTATCTAACATAAATAAATACTTCTTGCTTAAATTATTATTATAATACACATCATTATCTAAATCATACTTATTTCTTAATTTTTCCATATCACATTCATTAAACTTTTCTTCATAGATATCTTTTTGGTAAATATATGTATTTCCTAAAAGAACATTTCTTTTATTATTTTTTAAAAGACTTAAACAAAAATCAATACTTGACATATTTATATTCATTGAAGGATCAAACTTACAATAATTTGTAAATTTATCTTTTGAAAACATCATAAAATGATAAGATATAGCACTATAATTATATGGAACTAATAATCTTCCATATAAACCTATTGAATCAATAAAATAATTTCTATAAGCGTCTTTAAATATTGTTTCCTTGTTTAAAACCATTCCTGCTGATTTAATTGTTGTATCAAAATTATAAATTTTTGGTCCTACTACACCAATATCTTTTTGTATTGCATAAGATACCATATAATCCATACAATCACTTTTTTTAAATTTAATATATCCAGAAACGATAAGAATTAACTCTCCAGAAGAATTTTTTATTATATCATTTATATTATTAGTGTCTATATATTTAATATTTTTTATATTATTTTTTACTTTATTTTTAGAACTCGTCAAAAACTCAAAATTATTATAATTACTATTACTTATAAATTCATTTATATTATTTTTTAAACATCTTTCATTACAATTAATAAAAATAACTGACACTAAAGGATTATTATGATTATATTTTACTAAGTATTGTGTACTTTTAATTGGAAAATAAACATCACCATCTAAATTTCTTCTTTTTAAAGCAGCCATAACAGCTTTTTTACCACTTAAAATAGCATATTCTTTGTTATCTATTGTATCAGCAGTTGAACCTGGAATTTTTCTCCAATGGTATAAAACTTTAGAAATATGATGAATATTATTTGCAACCTCACTTGCCC
>CAKONT010000016.1 GCA_934097255.1 uncultured Bacilli bacterium | reverse complement strand
TGATTAGTTGCTATAATAACCTTTACATTTTCATTTTTTTCTTTTACTTTTTTAAATATTTCTCTATCTTTTACTTTATATAATTTGTCAATTAATGTTTCTGTAATATTCATAATTATTGAATCTTTTTCAATAATTTTTCTTGCTTTAATTAAATAATCTGCATCATTTAAGTTCGGTCCAAACATTCTTTCTAACTTTTCTTCTATTTCTGATAGTTCTATATCCTTTTCATTAACAAGAACACCAACCAAATCAAATGCAACAACTTTTATCATTTTTTCCCTCCATAATTAAAATTCGCCAAGCCACATTATTTTTACATGCTTTTATCAAAAAGTTTAGATTTAATATTTTAATTTCATATTTATCTTTAATAGGATTAATAACTTTTACATTTTCTCCATATCTATCAGTCAAAATTATGTAATGACCCCCATTCATTGAATCATCATTGTTAAAAACTTTTGATTCAACACATAATATTAAATATTTGTAACTATCAAGTTCTTCAATAAATGAATTAATTGAAACATTGCGTTCTTCAATTAATATATTTTATTCCTGCATTTCTTTTAAATATTTAAAACCATCAAAATTTAAATCTACTTTTTTATTAACAAAATCATTATACAATCTGCTATTATAGCAATATAATTGTTTTACTTCAGGACTTTCTTCATTTTCTACTTTATCATAAGTTATTTCATCCATTTAAATACCTCCTTTTCTCAAGTTATTATATGTATATATATATATACCATATTTCTTATGAAAACTCATCAAATTTAACAATGTTTATTAATACTTAATTCTAATAGAAGATATATTAAATAATAAAAAACCTAGCAATTGGAATAATTGTTATAACGATAAATATAAAGATTATTCATGCAACAAATTATTAAAGTGTTTGAAAAAGTGTAGTTTCAATTGAAACTACACTTTTTCAAACATTCATGGATTTAATTGTACACTTTACTTTTTATTTAACGGATTTTATCAATAATCTACATATATTCAATTATTTTTTTAATTGCTTTAATAGGAAGAAGAGCACATGTTTTTCTATTAGGTTGTAAATATATTTCATCATAAACAATTAAATCTTTTAAAATATCTTTATCATACTCTTTTTCTAAAATCATATTTTCATAATTAGTAACAATTTCTTCTACTTCTTCCTTTTTTTTATTTATTAAAAGTCTATTAATAATTGACGTTGCACTAATTGAAATAGCACACGCTTCACCATCAAACTTTATATCTTTAATAACACCATCTTCTATCAAAAAATAAATATCTAAATTGTCAATACAACTTTCATTATTAGTATTTATTTTTATATAATTTTCAACATCTAAAGTATTCTTATGAAAAGGGTTATTGTAATTATCTAAAATTATTTCTCTTCTTAATTCTTTATCCATTTATATCACTTCTTTAAATATATTATCACTATTTTTTAACACATCAATTAACTTATCAATTTCTTCTTTAGTATTATATAAAGATAAACTAATACGACACGTATTTTTAATACCAAGTTCATCTTTTAATATTTTAGCACAATGATTACCGGCACGTACACAAATATTATAATTATTTAAGTAAATTGCTGTATCTTGGCTAAAAACATTTTTTATATTAAATAAAACCGTACTACTTTCACTTTCTTTATTATACACTAAAACATTTTCTACTTCTTCTAATCTCTTAAGTAAATACGATTTTAATTCTAATTCATACTTATTAATCTTATCTATTCCAATACTATTTATATAATCAATTGCACTTCCAAATCCTATGACACCGGCAATATTTTGAGTTCCAGCTTCAAGTCTTGTTGGCAATGTTTTGTATTCTGTTTTTCCTGATGCTTCAAATGAAGTATTCATTCCCCCACCAAAACATAATGGTCTTACTTTATCTAAAAGTTCATACTTTCCATATAGTACCCCAACTCCTGTTGGACCAAACATTTTATGAGAAGAAAAACATAAAAAATCACAATTAAACTTTTGAACATCTGTTTTCATGTGAGGAACACTTTGAGCTCCATCTATTACAAAGTAAATATTATTTTCTTTACAAAACTTTCCAATTTCTATAACAGGTCTTACATCCCCCATTGTATTTGTAACATGAGCAATAGATATAACTTTAGTACGTGCTGTAACAACTTTTTTTAAATTTTCTAAAGTTACTTTTAAATTTTTTGTCAAAGGAATATATTTAACAACAATTCCAAGCTCTTGTTCAAGTTCTAAATAAGGAATTACATTACTTGCATGTTCTGACTTAGTTAAAATAACTTCATCACCTTTTTTTAAATTATATTTCATAAAACCAAAAACAACCATATTTAAACTTTCAGTTGTTCCTTTTGTAAATATAATTTCTTCATCCATTGAAGCATTAATAAATTTTCTTACCTTTTCTCTTACTTTTTCATATAAGTTATCGACTACTAAACTGATACTATAATCACCTCTATGAGCATTAGATGTATAAGATATATAATAAGAAACAACAGAATCTATCACACTTTTGGGTTTGAAAGTTGTTGCCCCATTATCAAAATATATTATATTTTTTGATAGCATTGGGAAATCTTCTCTATTCATACTAACTCCTCCAATTATCATCAAGTGCTTGTATAACTTTGTTATAACAAGCATCATCTATTTTTTTATAACAAAGCAAGAATGCTTTAGCAATTATTTTCTTACTTTCTTCTTCATTTATTCCTCTACTCATCAAATAAAATATCTCATCATCTCTAAATCTACCAATATATGCAGCATGAGTTGCAGAAATATCGTTATTATCTACTATTAAATTTGGTTTAATACTACAATTATTATTCTTCATTATTATAATTTTACTATCTTGACTTGTTAAAACATTATAACTTTCTTTTAAAATATTACTATTAATAATGAAATCAAGTTTATTATCTTCCAAATTAATTCCATGATTAACGACACTACTAATACTGTTTTTTCCATTATGATTAATATTTATTACATATTTATTATCTTTTTTATTTAAAGTCGAATAATTATAAATTAAACTTGATTCTTCATCTAAATTTATAATAGTAGAAATACTACAATCATTAGAAAAACGATTTAAATTAAATTTTTTAAAACATTCTACATTATAAATATTAGAAATATTACTATTTTCATAATATTCAAAAAATTCACAATCTTCTTCTATCAAAAATTTATACTCTTTATGACAATCAATATAATCTATAATTAAACTACTATTTTTAACTATAATTTTATCGTCAATAATATCTATAAAATCACGAAAATTATCTGATGCGATTATATCCTTAACTATACTTATTTTATTCATATAATTATTCTCCAACAACAATATTAGCCTTATTTAAATCTAATTTATCGACATAAGAGAAACCTTCTTCGTCTATTTTTTTAGCAAGTGCCATATCACCACTTAAAGAAATTACTCCATCTTTTAAAACATGAACATAATCTGGTTTTATATAATTTAAAATTCTTAGATAATGAGTTATCATTAAAACAGAACAATCTTTATTTTCCCTCAAATAATCATTAATATTGTCACATACAATTTTTAAACTATCGACGTCAAGTCCAGAATCAAGTTCATCTAAAATAATAAATTTAGGTTTTAAAATTTTCATTTGTAATATTTCATTTTTCTTTTTTTCTCCACCGGAAAAATCTTTATTAATAGAACGATGAATTAATTCTTTAGACAAATTCAAAGAAGAAGCTTCTTTATCAACTAATTTCATAAATTCATATAAACTAACGTCTTCTTTATTTTTTAAACTTGCCCTTAAAAATTCACTATTAGATACGCCATCTATTGCAACTGGATTTTGAAATGAAAGAAAAATACCCATTCTTGCTCTTTCATCTGTTGTTTTATTAATGATTGATACATCATCTACTGTAATATCTCCACTTACTAAATCATAATTTTCATTTCCCATTAAAACATTTGAAAGTGTACTTTTTCCTACTCCATTTGGACCCATAATAACGTGTATTGTTCCTTTTTTTATTGACAAATTAAGACCTTTTAAGACCTCTTTATCTTTTGCTTTAACAAATAAATCTTTTATATCTATATTCATAAAACTTACCCCATCTCTAAAATTCAACCACTATTTTAACACTAAAATTTATTTTTAACAACAAAAAAAGGATTGCATATTTCCTTTATTTTACAATAACAACTACTTTACTTGATAAACCATTAGTCGTTTCTGCTGTAATTATTGCAACTCCTTTTGATATACCTAAAACAACACCATTAGAAACTTTAGCAACATTTTCATTATCACTTTTCCAAATTATAGATAAATCATTTGCATTAAATGGAGTAATAGTAACATTTAAAGTTGCTTTTTCATTTTCATTTAACTTAATTGTTTTTTTATCAAGAGAAATATTTGTTGGTTTTACCGCCTCTTGTTCTTCTATTACTTCAATATTTACTTTGTATAAACTAACACCATCAGATACATCAACTGTTGTACTACCTTTTTTTAATCCCGTAACAAATCCGTCTTCTGAAACAGAAACTATTTCTTCATCGAAATTAGTGTAACTTAAATTTTTATAACATAAACTAGATTCACCAATATCAAGATCTAAATTTTGATCTTTATTAACAATGATAGTCATATTCTTTTCTTTTTCTACTAATCTATTACATACAGCTATTGTTTTTGATTGTTGGTTAATAGTTTTTCCTTTTAAAGATGGACTAATATTTAAAGTAAACTCTCCTAAACTTTTGCCAGTAAGTTTAAAAGATGTAAAACTACCAACTTTAGTTGTTTCATCTAAAAAAGCAACATCAGAATTATCAACACTTATTCTGTAAGATGTTTTATCTAAATTACCCTTACCTACTGCTTTAATAGAAACATCAATTGAAGAATCAAGATAAACAACATCATCAGATGTAATTAATACACTCTCTAATTTACTAGAATTAGTAATAAAATAAAAGACAATTAACGAAATTATAATAACACCACATACAATAATTAAAACAAGTTTTATAGGAAAGCTTTTCTTTTCTTCTTGTATTGGCATTTGTTGATATAAATCTTGTTGATTATTTACATTTCCTTCATAAGGATTTACATATTGATTATCATAAGAGGTATTAACTTCATTTGAAGGATCATCGTATGCCTTTCCATTACCCAAAAAATCCCCTTCTTCTTTGTAAAAACTATTATCATTCATATCTTCATTTTTAAACAATTTGTTTGGTTTCATAAAAGCATTCCTCTTTTCCTATTATATATAAATATTATATTAAAAAAGATAAAATGTCAATTAGCATCTTGCACTATTAAAAGGTTTTACTTTATAATTTTACTGGAGGTTATTTTTTATGAATTGCACTTTTTGTAAAATTATGAATAACGAACTTCCTTCGTATACTATCTACGAAGATGAAGTAGTTAAAGTCTTTTTAAGTATTGATCCAATAAGTAATGGTCATACACTTATTGTTCCTAAAAATCACTACTTAGATATCGACGATATTCCAGTTGATGTGTTATCACATGTAAATGAAATATCTAAAAAAATCGCAACACTATTAAAAGAAAAACTAAATTATACAGGATTAAAAATAGTCCAAAATAATGGTTTTTTACAAGAAGTTAAACATTATCATTTACATGTAATACCATTTTTTAACAAAGAAAATAAAGAAGATATTAAAAAAATCTATGAAATATTAAAAAAATAAAAGGAAGAACCTTTTATTTTTTTAATAAACGAAAAGTGAACTTAGAATAATTGCTAGTAAAATGTATAACACTACTACTATGACTAATCCAGAGGATCCATGATTACTTGTTGTTGTAGTTTTATCTACACAAGAAGATTCAACACTTTGCATAAAATTCACCCCCTTAAATCCAAGCCCCTAGTATAATAATTAGTAAAATAAATAAAACTAATATAATTGCAGATGATGAAACACAGTTCATATTTTTTTCCTCCTTTTTTATTTGTTCTAAAATATTTTATGGAAAACATATAATTTTGGTGTATATAAAAAACTATTTTATTGTGTTTTTTATTTCTTTTTGTTATTATAGAAGTATAGTTTTTTAAAGGAGGATATTTATTTATGAAAAAAATAACAAAACTATTAATTTTACCACTTGTAATTATTCCTTTAGCAGGTTGTGGCAAAATACCAACACTAAAAAATGGTGAAGAAGCTGTCGTAACATTAAATAAAGATAAAGGTATTTCTGCAAATGAACTATATGAAGAATTAAAAAACACTTATGGAAAAAACATAATTGTTGACATGATTGATAAAATAATTCTAAATGACATGTATAAAGAAACTGATGAAGAAAAAGAATACGTAAAAGGTCAAGTAGAACAATATACTAAAAATGCAGAACAATATGGTGTATCACTTTCATATTTACTTAGCTACTATGGTTTTCAAGATCAAGAATCATTTGAAGAATATTTAAAATTATCTTATCGAAGAAATCTTGCTGTTAAAGATTATATAAAGAAAAATATTAGTGATAGTGAAATAAAAGAATATTATGACAATAATATACATGGTGATATTAGTGCAAAACATATTTTAATTAGCCCAGAAGTTTTAGATGGTATGACTTCTGAGGAAAAAGAAGCTAAAGAAAAAGAGGCACTTGATAAAGCAAATAGTATTATAGAAAAATTAAACAATGGCGTAAGTTTTGATAAACTTGCTAAAGAAAATTCTGATGACGATACCAATAGTAAAGATGGAGGGGATCTTGGTTGGTTTTCAACTGGAGAAATGGATGAAAACTTTGAAAAAGTTGCTTTTGCTTTAAAAAAAGGAGAATATACTAAAACTCCTGTTAAATCTTCTTTTGGTTATCATATTATTTTAAAAACTGATGAAAAGGAAAAACCAAAATTAAGTAAAGTAAAAGATGGCATATTAGAAAAATTAGCAGAACAAAAACTAAGTGATGACTCAACTCTTTACTATACAATGCTTGAAGAAATAAGAAATGATAATAAACTTAAAATTACTGATAGTAATTTAAAAAAACAATATGATAGTTATATGGACAATTTAAAAACACCTAAAACAAACTAAAAAAGAAACTCTCGTTTCTTTTTTTAATCTCTAAATCCTTTTGAATAAAGTTTTTGTTTTACCTTAAACTCTAATTCTTGACCACTATATTTTTTAGAAAGTTTGTCATATATTTTCTTTTTTGTTTCATCTTTTATTTTAGCATCATCAAAAGTTATATCTTCTAAATAATCTAAAATATCTTCCATATAATATCCCTTTAATATCAACTTATTTTTAATTTTTTGTCTAATTTCACAAGAAGAATACTTTTTATTTAGTCTTAACTCTTTATCCCCTATTTTTTTTATCTTTTCTTTTATTTTTTCTTTAGAAAATTTTAATAAATTATTATCAATTATAGTTTCTTCTATACCTAATTTTTCAAGATCTTTTTTTAATTTTAAAGGCCCATTATCAGTCAATAATATAGCATCATTTATATAACTTTTACAAAATACTTCATCGTTTATATATCCCTCATGTTCCAATTTATCAACTATTTTATTTATATAACTTTTTTCTATTTCTTGTTTTTCTAAATATATAAATAACTCTTTTTTACTACGCATTTTCCTTTTTAAATTTGATATTGCCATATAATACCCATCATAAAAAGAATTATCTTTTAAAATATTATCTAACTCTTCTTTAGTAATATTTTTTTTTGATAACAAGTTGTTGTTAATTATAATATCTTCGTATAAAATGTATTCCATATCATCAATTAACAATTTATATTTACTATTTCCTAAGTACTTATATTTATCTATTTTCATCTAAAATACCTCTTTTTTTTATTATTATAACATCAACTAAAAATAAATTGTCAAAATATATTGTTTATGATAATATATATTTAGAGAGGAGTGAAAAAAAATGTATAACGATTATGGTTACACGAGTTCTTTTGAAAGTGCTAGTTTAGGTTTAGGTAGTATTATTTGGGTAATTTTATCTGTTATTATTGCTTTAGTTGGAGGTATTTTAATTTATCTATTTTTTGTTAAAAAAGACACTAAAGTTGAAGGTAAACTTAAAACTTTAAAAGACTTTTTAAGTTTTAAAATAATGCTTATTGAACCAATCTTAAAAGTATGTTACTTAGTTTGTACACTTTTAGTTGTGTTAAGTTCATTCGCATTAATTAGAACAAGTTTTATTAGTTTCTTACTTACTCTAATTATGGGACCTGTTTTAATAAGAATCGTTTATGAAAGTGCGTTATTAAAGATTATGATTTGGAAAAACACAAATATACTTGCAAACGCTAATAATAAAAAGGAAAAAGTTAAAGAAGAAAAATAATAATGTAAAAAAATAATTCCTAAAAATAGGAATTATTTTTTTATTTTATAATAATTAATCCTTCAGAAATTTCTTCCAATGCTCTTCCAATATTTTTTTTCGCAATATATTCATTACTAGGTTTTTGAAGATTATTTTTTAAAGAAATTTCGTGACTTCTTCTAGCTGCTATATGAACTAGGCGATATTTTGAATCGACAAGATTAAGTAACTTATCAATTGATGGATATATCATTTTGTATCACATGGATATATCATTTTGTATCACACTCCCTATAATTAATATACTTCAAATTTATTTTTATTACAATTGATTTGACATAATTAGACAATTTATTAAACTCATCTTAACTATCTAAATTATAAAGATAAAAAAGAAATTTATTTTTTCTTGTTATCGTTACTAAATACATCGCTGCAAGAAATTCTTTTGGGAAAATAACAGCGACATTATATATTTCTTTAGCTATTTTCTTTTTATCTTTATCACTATTACATAAATTATAAATATAACTAACTAAAAACTTATCTTTTAATTTTTTATTTACTTTAATATAACTAAGCTCTTTAACACTTTTTAATAAAAGATTATTAAATTTGTTTATACTATAAATATTTGTATCGTCAATGCTAAACAATTTTCCTAAATATTCAATGGCAACATTTACTTCATTTTCTATTGACTCATCGCTTTTTATTTTAGTTAAAATTCTATTAAGTTTTCCAATATTAAAAATACTTGTAAACTTGACACTTGTTTTGTTATAAGGCTCTAGCAATAACTCGTTAATTATATTTTTATATTTTTTTTCAACTTTCATATAGTTTTTTTGCAGTTGTCCTTTTTTAAAAGTATAATTATTTCCATCTAATTTTTTAAAATGTTTCATTGTATCATTGTAACCATATTTTATGTTTCTTTTAGCTGTTTTTGCATCAAATTTTAATGTAAACTTGATGGGATCATTAAACTTTATCATATCAATTTTAACATTTGGATTATTAACTTTTTTTACAAGCGAAAAAGCAGATAAATTAACAGCCACAACTTCCGTTGCTCCCATTGAAATTGCAAGAGATATTGGAATATTGTCATAAAATCCGCCATCAATAAAATAATCGTCATCTATTTCTTTTTTTGATACAAAAGGATAACACGTACTAGACGCTGAAATATAATCGATTAGTTTACCAACCGGAATCTGTTCTTTCGTTAACATTTTCGGTTTTTTAGTTTTTAAAGATACTGTTACAAGTCCATAATCAACTTTTGACTTTCTTAATTTTTCTTCATCTATAAATTTTCTTAAAAAATCTTCCGCCTTAGAAAAAGAGATTCCACCATCTTCAATCATTTGTTTAAAAACATTTTTATAATCATTAAAACTCATGTTTTCTCCTAATTCACAAGAAAAAAGATCAGATGTCGAAACTGTAAGCCATAATTTTTTAGCAAGTCTATACTCACCACACGCATAAAGTGCTGCATTAATAGAACCGATTGAAGAACCAGTTACAATATCAAATTTCATATTTAATCTTCTAAGTGCTTTCCAAACACCTAATTCATATGACCCTTTAGATCCTCCTCCACCTAAAACAAGTGCTCTTTTCAACTCATATCACTTCCCTTTTTATCGTCATAATTCCATAAACTAAGCTTTCCAATAGCAGGTATTGGCTCATCATATTTTTTTATGTTTTCTAATTTCCAAGCATATTTTTCAACGTGATTACTTCTACCATAAACAACTCTATTTAATTCTTGTAATTCTTGGTTAAATTCTTTTGTGACTAAAATGCAGTCCGTAAGAATTGCTTCCCCAATTATGCTACCACAACTATAAGAAAGATTATAGTCCTTAAAACGATCTAGCATATCTTTTTCTAAAGTTTTTCCAGCATGAATTAAAATTTTTCCACGATAATTAGTTTTCCAACCTCTAAATTCGTACTCTTTATAACCTTCAATAATAAGTGTTGCCCATGGCTCTTTAATTGTTAATGCTTTCATATTTTTTATTTCCTTTCAAACTATCTTAATATTTTTAATTGGTCATACTTTTTAAATTAGAAACAATGCCCCATTTTCCTTTTTCTATTTTTCTAAAAAGGATATATTTACTATGCGCTTCATCAGAATATCTTTGAAGTATCCCTCTAATAGTTGCCTCCTTTGCAGCATTTTTTATTTTTTCAGGATATTTTTTATTTACAATATCAATTGCTTCCTTATAAATATCTTTTAAAGATGCTTCCCCACCTAAAGAGAAAATAGCATAATAAACAATGCTAGTCCAATTAGAATTTTCAGGTAAATATCCATATTTATCAATATCATCGTAAACAATAATATCATTTTCAATATTTTGTAATTCTAAAGATGAAACACCATTTATTGCAATTGCTTCTGACAATGTTTGAACAACAATTAAATCTTTATTTGTTCTTTTCTTATATTCATTTTTTAAAAAATGGAAAGACGAAAACCAAGTTTCATCCTTACTTACAATAACTAAATCATCACAACAATTATCAAGTAAAGTTTCCCATATAATTTCATCACAACAAGTTGTTTTGTTACTTGTAGGTGGATTACCAGCATATTTTCTATATATTGCTTTTTTCATTATATCATCGTTTCTTTTAAAATAATTTTCGTTATCATATAACTCCAAAAAAACTTGACAAATAGGATCTTCACTTATATTATCTTTTAATTTATTACAATTATTAACCATAATTGTAGTATAATTATTAGCATTTTTTATAGCATTTTCATACTTTTCATAATCTGAAAGAGTTGATATAAAATTATTATTAAACACTGAATAATTTTGACTTTTTAACTTATCTATAAACTCTTTAATCGTTCTTTCTCTATTTCTCATAAATTCATCTTTAGATTGTTCCGTATTTATAAAATAATTTTTATTCTTTTTTATTTCTTTTAAAATTAAATTTATATTATCTTTACTATTAATACGATAAAAATCCAAAAAAATATTTGTGTCAATAAAAATTTTATACATAATCATACCTCTTAATTAATCAATTCTTTTATTAAGTATACCATATATATTAATAAATTTCATAAAATTATAAAAAGAACAGAAGTTCTTTTTTATAATTACAACAAATTTTGAGATATTTATTTTCTTAATATATCATTTATATCATTTATTAACTTGTTTATATAATTTTGTTTATTCTTTCTTTTATAAATATATATATAAGAAGGATGTTCAATTTTTTTAAAATTTATATTTAAATTTATATTATTTTTTCTTATGTACTTTTCGACAAAAAAAGCAACATTATTTCCTAATAAAAATACTATTTTAGGTTTCAAATATTCTATTTCTTTCATTAAGTTATTAATACAAGCATTCATTTCTTCATTATTAGGGTATCTTATTTTTCCCTTATCATCTAATGGTAAACATTTAACTAAATTAGTTTTATAGTACTTAACATTTGGAAGAGCATCTTCTATTTCTTTTATAATTTTGCCACTATTTGTATCTTCTTCAAGTGGATAATTTTTCTTTAAATCTTTAACTTTTTTTGCTGATAATCCTACCCACATTACATCACATTCCGCTTTTTTATCAATTAAAGGCAATTGATTTAAGAATAAATGACAGTCCCTACATTTCGCCAACTCTTTTAACATTTTTTAAATCTCCATTTAATTTGTTTGTAAAAATTACAAATCTATTCACCTTAAAACAATTAATTTTATTATTAGTATACCATACTTAAAATATAAAAAAAAGAACCGAAGTTCTTTTAATAATTACAACAAGATCCACATTGAACATTTGTACAAACATTTTCTTCTGTGCATGTATAGTTTGGTGTATATGTATGTTTATAAACGTGATTATTTATTATTCTTGTGTTTATTGGACATACGTGTGGTACTTCATGTACAATTGTTCTTTGCACTACTCTTTCTCTTCCTTGCTCAATTATTGGAGACATTGCTTGACCAGCAGTTGGAGTTGGTTGAGATGATGGCATAGTATTTTTTGTATTTAAAGAATTTTGAAAAGGCTGTGCTACTTGTTGTTGAAATAAATCAACATCGATATTGCCACTATTATTATTAATATCTATCATACCATCTTGCAT
>CAKONT010000015.1 GCA_934097255.1 uncultured Bacilli bacterium | reverse complement strand
CCACTAGATTAAAGTCAAAAGTTGGAAAAAAGAGAAAAACTTACACAAAAAGAGAAAAATAATTTTTCTCTTTTTAATATACTATTTTTTTATTTGTGTCTCCAAAATGGGATTCACATCATTTTTGTCTGTTTTTTAAGCTTCTTTTAAGTCTTTATTTAGTATATATTAGATCTTCATAACTTACTTTTTCATCTAAAAATCCTGCTTCTTTAACAATATCTTGTAAGTGATCGAAACTTTCCTTAGTAAATGTTGTTTCTAAAGGCCATGTATCGTTTTCTTTATATCTATCGATTGCACTTATTAAATCATTTAATGAAGTATCTGGGAAAAATTTTAAAACACTATCTGCAATTGTTTTACTATCATTTTCATGAACAAAATCTAAGCCTTTTTTTACAGCTAAAGAAAAGTTATTTATTAATTCTTCGTTTTCTTCTATAAAACTAATTCTAGCATTAAAAGCTGTATATGGAACAATTCCACCAATATTACCTAAAGATGCAACGATATATCCATATCCTTCGTTTACAACTTTTGTTGCAAGTGGTTCAAAAAGTGATACATAATCTCCTGTTCCACCGATAAATGAACTAGCCATTGAAGAAAAAGCAATAGATGTATCAATAGTTAAATCTTCTTTGGGATTTATTCCATTTTCTTTTAGGGCATATTCTAGTGTCATTTCAGGCATTCCACCGATTCTTCCACCAATAATATATTTTCCCTTTAAATCATCTAATGAAAAATTATCAAGTTTTTCTCTTCCAACTATAAAAGAACCATCTTTTTGTGTTAATTGAGCAAATGTTTTGATATAGTCTTTTTCACCACTGTTATAAATATATATGGTTGCTTCACTACCAGATAATCCAATATTAGCATCGCCAGATAAAACACTTGCCATAACATTATCTGCTCCTGGAGTTAATATTAGTTCAATATCAATTCCTAAATCCTTAAAATAATTATTTGAAATGGCAGCGTAAAATGGTGAATAAAATAAACTATGTGTTACTTCTGCAACCATAACTTCATGGACATCCTATATAACTTAAATAAATATTTTCACCATCTGCTTCTATATTTTTTACTAATGATTTTATCATTATTCGTTTATCAACTATATTAAATTTATCAAATGAACTCATATATTTCTCAAGCAAATCTAATGCAATGGCAGTTATTTTTGTTTCATTTATATGCTCTTTTTTATCAATAGTTAATTCCTGTATTCTTTTTTCTATTTCTAAGTTTTTAGACTTAATATTTTTAATTTGTGTTGTTATATCTTCAATAAATTCATTATCAATAAAAGTTATTTTGTCTATTAAAGTTTCTATTTTCATTTTATTTTTTGTTAAAGTGGTATTTAAAGTTTGAAGTTCATTTATTTTTTCGTTTGCTTTGCTTTTTTTATTATTAGATATTAATTTTATTTTTTGTATTAAAATATGTGCTGGAATTTTTAATTCGTTAATTTTTTCCATAATTAATTTATCAGTTTCGATTCCATTCATATTTTTACATTTGCACAGCTGTTTGTGACTTTTTTCTTTAAGAACACAAAGATAAGCGAAATTTCTTTTCCCATCAACTGTTACTTTATTTCTAAGCCTTGGTCGCATATAATTTTTACAATGTTTACATTTAATAATACCTGATAGAATTGAAGAGTTTTGTCTTGGTGCTCTACATCTTTTATCTTTGTTATTTTCTATTAAATTCCAAGTTTTAATAAATAGATTACTTGATATTATTCCCTTATGTTTACCAACAGCTATAATCCATTTAGTAACGTTTTTATACGATTTAGTTTTTCCTGTTAATTCTTCTCGTTTGTTGTAAGCTATTAGACCATTATTCCCATTACACTTTTCTATATTTTCAAATATTGTAACGTTTTTTTTCTTGAAAAAAAGTTTGATATTATTATCTGCCACGACATAAACAGGGTTTTTTAAAATTGCAATTAAAGAAAACCTAGTAAAGTTGTTTCCCTTTCTTGTTTTTATTCCTTTTTGTAAAAGATAGGTTTCTAACTTGCTTAAACTTTTTAATTCATTCATTTTATTCCATATAAGTTTAATTATTTTGGCTTCTTCAAAAATTATTTCGAGTTTGTATAAATTTCTTTTTTTTCCATCTACCGATAAAGTTTCTATTTTTTGTGATTTATATCCAAATGGTGTGTTGCCACCGAGCCATCTTCCTGTTTTGGCAAGTTCATACATATTATCCCTTATTCTTTCCGCGATAGTATCTCTTTCTAATTGAGCAAATACAGATGATATCATGAGCATTGCTGAACCCATTGGTGTAGAAGTATCAAAATTTTCAGTGACTGATATAAAGTCAACATTGTGCTTTAAAAATTCATTTTTCAGATTGCAAAAATCAGTAACATTACGACTGATTCTATCTAATTTATAAACAATTACACATTTAATTTTATTATTTTTAATTTCTTTTAGCATTTCTTGAAATTGTGGTCTATTTGTATTGTAACCCGTAAAGCCTTCGTCTTGATAAACTTTTATGTTTTGTTCATCAATATTGTATTTATTAATTAATTGGTTTTTACATAATTCTATTTGATTTTCTATACTTTCTCCTTTACCAGTAAACTTTGATTTTCTACTGTAAATAGCATAAACAAGATGGTTATAAGTTGTATTATTATCCATATCAATTATCCCTTCTATACATATTATGTTATTAGTTTTATTTGTAAACTTGGGATCTACTTACGATTTAATAAAAATTATAAAGTGATAGGAATTGTTAAGATATTAATGAATCATAAAAGACACTTTTAATATACGAAAAATTATTGCATAAGATTAAATGTAAAAGTTGTGGTGATTGATTTGCAAATATTTGTTAATTATCCTGAAACAAAAAAAGGAGAAGAACTTCTAATAGATCATTTAGCAACATTTAAAGCAAAGCTTTTGTTAAAAAGTATTGAAGACTTAAATGTCGACGATAAGACAAAAGAGAAGATTTTAGAAAAAGTCCTTAAAGCTTTAAATAACATTCATAAATCGTGATGTCATTTAAGTTTAAGGACTTTTTTTATTAAAATAATATGTATATAAAATTAATAAAAATCAAATTTGTCAAATAATTAGGCAATGTGTTAAAATAAATTTGATATAATAAAAAAACTCAAAAGAATTAAAAGTATTAAGAAAAGAAAGGATTATAAAATGAAATTAATTTTAGCAAGTACATCAAAAATGAAAAATGAAATATTAAATAAAGTAGGGTTGAAACATGGACAAATTGCTAGTGATTTTTTAGAGGTATCGTCAAATAAAGAAGATGTTTATCAATATGTTAAAGATTTATCTTATGGAAAGGCGAAAAGTGTAGATAAAAAGATAAATGATGCTATTATATTAGGAATTGATACAGTAGTTTTTGCAAATGGCAAGATATTAGAAAAGCCAAATACTATTGAAGAAGCAAGAGAAAATTTAAAAATTTCAGCAGGAAAAACAACATCTGTTATTACAGGAATAACATTAATTAATAAATATACTAATGAGATAATTCAAGATTTTCAAGAAACAAAAATAACTTTAAATGATATATGTGATGATGACATTGAATACTATATTGAAAATGAACCAGACGTTATGTTTGCATCGGGTTTTATTGTAGAAACAATTGTATCAAATTTTATAAGAAATATAGACGGAAGCTTTTATAATATTCTTGGTGTTCCAGTAGAAAAAATATATGAGCATTTATTAAATTGGAATATTCATTTAAAAGACTTAGAAAATTAGAATAATTTTTATGGGTGGATTTTTATTTATAAAGTGTCCATGATGTTATAGTAGCATCTGCAACGGTTACTTTTTCTAAATCATCTTCCTTTTTATTTTCCTTATAACAAAAAAATATTCCCATCAAAAAAGTTATTGCTAGTAATAGTGGAATAATAATTTTTTTCATAAAATCCTCCTTTTATACAGTGGTAGTATATTCTTTATATTTTTTTTTGTTACACGATCTATTTTTATTAGAAAGACTTTAAAAAGTTTAAAAATATGTTAATATATAAAAAAAGAGGTGAAAGAATATGAAATATTTCAAAAAAATAGAAGGAGAGCAAGTGTATTTATCTCCTATGAATATGGACGATATTTTAACTAATGTTAAATGGATGAATGACTTTAATATAACAGATAAAATTGCTTCAAGTACTAAGCAAATAACGATTGAAACTGAAACAAATTGGCTTGATAAGACTTTAAAAAGTGGTGATTATGAATTTGCTATTATTAGAAAAAGTGATGATAAATTAATAGGTAATTGTGGGTTTAGTGATATTAAATGGATTCATCAATCTGCTGAAGTTGGTATTTTTATAGGTGAAATTGAAAATAGATCAAAAGGATATGGAAGTGAAGCTTTAAAATTACTTATTTCTTATGGATTTAACTATTTAAATTTTAATAATATTATGTTAAAAGTTTTTTCGTTTAACGATCATGCTATAAATGTTTATAAAAAAGTTGGTTTTAATGA
The DNA here is from genome assembly GCA_934097255.1 of uncultured Bacilli bacterium. The sequence goes on along the minus strand of CAKONT010000015.1, from coordinate 8,109 downwards.
ATTTGGAAGAAGAAAAAAAAGTTATTATTTGAAAGGTAAATGGTACGATGACATTTACATGGAAATATTAAGAGAAGATTTTTTTAAGGATTGATGTTATGGAAAAATTTTATTTTGAAAAACCATCGATAAAAAGAAAAAAAGACGCTATCGATTATATACTTGAGTTTTACAAATATAATTCAAATATTAATGGAAGTGGAGGTTTAGACAAATACTTAGATAACTATGAAAATTGGCTTTTACTCTTAGAAGATTATAAAAATCCAATTTCATCATCTTCTTTTGTTCCAGCACGCACATATTTTTTAGTAAGAAAAAGCGATGATAAAATAGTTGGTATGACAAATATAAGACTTTCTTTAAACGATAGATTAAGAAAAAGTGGAGGACATATAGGTTATAGTATAAGACCAGTTGAAAGAAAAAAAGGTTATAATAAAATTAATCTTTATTTAGGACTTTTAATATGTAAAAAATATGGAATAGAAAATGCTCTTCTTACATGTGATAAAGAAAACATTGCATCGAAAAAAACGATGGAAGCTTTAGGAGGAAAATTTATAAAAGAAGAAATAGAAGAAGATTCTGTGGAACTTTTTTATACATTTGATGTTGATGATGTTATTATAAATTATAAAGATATCTATGATGATAAAATTATAACAAGGATAAAAAAGTTATGAAGTATGAGTATTATAATCCTAGCAATGAAAAGGGAACTTGTGTTACTAGATGTTTTTCTAAATTGTTAAACGAAGATTATTTTATTGTAGAAAATAAGTTAAACAAATTAAGAAAAAAACTTAATTGTCAAAATAATAATGATATTGAATTATTTGAAGAATTTTTCTTTTTAAATAATTACGAAGTAATTAATTGTGATAGTAAGTACGTTAAAGATTTAAATCTTTCTAATGGAAGTTATGCTATATTTTGTTATAAAAATGATTATTATCATCTTTTTCCTATTATTGATAATGTTATTTATGATACAAAAAAACCAAGTAAAGATCTTAAAATAATTAAAGTATATAAAAAAAAGGAAGATTATTATGCGGCATATGATTTGAGATATTTATTTGTTCATCAAAAAAATATGTTATGGAATAGTAAAAAAAATACAATAGATATTTTAAAAATTATGAATGAATTTAAAATATCAAAAGATAGTAAAATCCTAGATTTAGGTTGTGGAGAAGGAAGAGATGCTTTTTATTTATTAGATAAAGGGTATGATGTTACTTGTTTTGATTATTCAAAAAATGCTATAAATATGTGTAATAAACTGTCAAATAATAAATATATCGATAAATTTAGGGTATTTGATATCATGAAAGATGAAACTTTAGAAAAGTTTTCTTTTATTTATTCAGTTTCTGTTTTACATATGTTTGTTTTAGATTATCATCGCGATAAGTTTTTAAAATTTATATATGAACATTTAGATGATTCTGGACTTTCATTAATTATCGTAATGGGTGATGGTAATACAAATTATAAATCAAATATAAATGATGCTTTTAAAAATCAAAATAGAGTATTAGAAAATGAATTGGTGATTGTTCCTAATACTTCTTGTAGAATTGTTCCATGGGACTTTTTTTTAGAAGAGATAAGAAAAAATAAATTAGTTGTAGTAAAAAAGTATATATCAAAAGATGTACCTGATTTTAGTGAGTGTATGTGTGTTTTATTAAAAAAAGATAGTTAAAATGATTTAAACAAATGTTTTTGTTTTTATATCATTTTCTTTTTTTATCTGCTATAATTTAGTTTGTGATGTGGAAAGGAATGATTTATTTGAAATATGAAATAATGGACGGTAATACTGCATGTAGTAAGGTTTGTTATAATTTTGTTGAAGCGTGTAGTATTTATCCTATAACACCGGCAAGTACTATGGCAGAGCTTATGGATGTATATAGCAATAGTGGAATGCTTAATATGTTTTCTGATACTGTGAAAGTTGTTGAAATGCAAAGTGAAGCTGGAGCTATTGGTACAGTTCATGGAATGCTTCAAAATGGTGTTTTAGCAACAACTTTTACAGCTAGTCAAGGACTTCTTTTGATGATTCCTAATATGTATAAAATAGCTGGAGAATTACTTCCTTGCGTTATAAATGTTGCTGCAAGAACAGTTGCAACGCATGCGTTATCTATAATGGGGGATCATTCTGATATATATGCAGCGCTATCGACAGGATTTGCAATTTTTGTAAGTAGTAGTGTTCAACAAGTAATGGATTTAACTGCGATACCATATCTTTCGACTTTAACAGGTAGGGTGCCATTTATAAACTTTTTTGATGGTTTTAGAACGAGTCATGAATATAATAAAGTTAAATTATATGACTTTTCTATATTAAAAGAATTAGTTGATCAAAAAGCAATTGATAATTTTAGAAAGAATTCACTTGATATAGATAATCCAACAACTAGGGGAACTAATCAAGGAGATGGTGTTTATTTTCAGGCTTTAGAAAGTAGAAATAAATATTATGAAAAGTTGGCAGATGTTGTTAATAGTTATATGGAAAAATTAAACGAAAGATTAAATACATCTTATAAACCATTTAATTATTATGGTGATATAAATGCAGAAAAAGTTATTGTTGCAATGGGTTCTGTTTGTGAAACGATAAAAGAATATATAGATCTTACAAATGATAAAATAGGTTTAATAGAGGTGCATTTATTTAGACCATTTAGTGCTAAATATTTATTAGATGTTTTACCTAAAGCAGTTACAAAAATAGCAGTTTTAGATCGTGCAAGACAATTTGGTTCTTTAGGAGAAGCTTTATTTATGGATATTTTCCATGCTATAAAAGATTCTTCTTTAAATATAGAAGTTGTCGGTGGAAGATATGGTTTATCTGGCAAAGATACTAATTTAAACGATATTGATGCGATATATAAATATTTAGATGGTAATAAGTTAAAACCGTTTACAGTTGGTATTATTGATGATGTGACAAATTTATCTCTTGAAAGGACTAAAAAAGAGTTTATTGATAATTCGTATTCTATGCTTATTTATGGATATGGTTCGGATGGAATGGTAACAACTTCTAAAGATATATTAACAATTAAAGGAAATGAAAAAAAAGATAATAATTTTGTTCAAGGATACTTTGAATATGATAGTAAAAAATCAGGTGGAGTAACTAAATGTCATTTAAGATTTAGTGAAAATGTAATTAGAAGTAATTATTATGTTTCAAGTCCAGATGTTGTTGTTTGTAGTAAAGATACATATCTTCCAAAATATGATATTTTAAAGGGAATAAAAGAAAATGGAATATTTATTTTAAATACTTTAAAGAAAAAAGAAGAGTTAGATAAAGTATTACCTGAGGAAGTTATTTTAACACTAAAGAAAAAGAATATTAATTTTTATATAATTAATGCTTCTCGTGTAGCAATTGATAATAATATTCCAAATAAAATAAGTATGATTATGGAAATGGCAATTTTTAAACTTACCAAGTTGTGTGATTTTGAGTATGCAAAAAGTAAGATAAAAGATATGATTGTTAAAAATTTCGAAAGAAAAGGAATGGATGTTGTTAATTCTAATTTAAAAGCAATAGATGATACTTTTAAATATCTTGAAAAGATCGATGTTAATAGTTTATCTTCTTCTAAAAAAATGGAAGATGTTGATCAAAGTATTTTTTCTATATTAGAACATAATAGATGTGATATATTGAAAGTAAGTGATTTTTTAGGAAGAGAAGATGGTGTTTTTGAAGCTGGTTTATCAAAAAAAGAAAAACGAGGAATAAGTAATATAACTCCTTCTTATGATGTTAATAAATGTATTTCTTGTAATATGTGTTCTTTTGTTTGTCCTCATGCTGTTATAAGACCTTATCTATTAACTATGGAAGAGTATGACAATGCACCTTTAGTTGTAAAAAAATCTTGTAAAGATGTAAAAATAAATGACAACACTTATAAATTTACAATATGTACATCACCTATGGATTGTACTGGATGTAGTATATGTCAAAACGTTTGTCCAACAAAAGCTATTACAATGCAAGAAATGAAAGAAGAAGAAAAGGAAAGATTTGACTATTTAAAAAATATAAAAGATAAAAAAGTAATGGATAAATTCAGTGTCAAAGGTAGTCAATTTGTTTCTCCTAAATTTATGTATCCAGGTTCTTGTAGTGGATGTGGTGAGACAGCTTATTTAAAACTCTTAACACAACTTTACGGAGATAATTTGATAATAGCAAATGCGACTGGATGTTCATCTATTTATGGTGCTAGTATCCCATCAACGCCATATACTGTTCCATGGGTAAATTCTTTATTTGAAGATAATGCTGAATTTGGTTATGGCATTAGAATATCAGAAGACTTTATGCAGAAAAAAGTAAAGAAAATTATGAAAGAAAATATTGATAAAGTAAATGAAAACAATAAAAAATTAATTGAGGAGTATTTAAATAATAACGAAAAAGAAGTAAAAGAAAAAGTTTATGAAAACTTGGATTACAACGATTTTAAAGAAATAGAACCATTAAAGAAATATATTAAAGATAAAACGGTATTTTTAGTCGGTGGTGATGGATGGGCATACGATATTGGCTACGGTGGAATAGATCATGTTTTATCTACCAAAGAAAATGTTAATATTTTAGTACTTGATACAGAGGTTTATTCTAATACCGGTGGACAAGCATCAAAGTCAACAAGAAGTGGTGCAATTTGTAAATTTGCGTCAACTGGTAAAGAAACTAATCGAAAAGATTTAGCCAAAATGGCTTTATGTTATCCACATGTATATGTTGCAACAATTTCAATGGGAGCAAATTATATGCAAACAATAAAAGCTATAAAAGAAGCAGTAGAGTATGATGGACCATCTATAATTATTGCATATAGTCCATGTATTGCTCATGGTATAAAATCAGGTATGAAAGATACAGTAAAAGAACAAAAGTTAGTTACAGATACTGGTTATTTTCCTCTTTTTAGATATAATCCCAAAACAGCACAGTTTCATATCGATAGTAAAGCAGATTTTTCAGGATATGAAGAAATATTTAGAAGAGAGAATAGATATTCTAATATAAAAAGTGATAAAGAATATTTATTAACTAAAAATAAAGAATTTTCTAAAGATTGTTATGATTATTATTCTTTTTTAGACAAATAAAAATTTTAGTTTAATAAATTGTTTAAATATGTTATATTTTAGTAAAGGAGTAGGTTTTATGAAAAGAAAACATTTAGTTTTTTTATCGATACTTTCTATGGCACTTTTACTTTCAGGTTGTTCTAAAAAAGAACAAATATTAAGTTGTAGTAAAGAGTCAGTAGAAGACGGTGTTAAGGTAAAACAAGTTGTTAATTCTAAATTTAGTGGTGTTGAAGTTGTTGATATTGATATGAAGTTAGTATTTACACTTGATGAGTCAATGAAAGATAATATGGATTTGGCAACAGAAGCATTAAAGAGTACATATAATGAGACATATAATAAAGAAGGAATAACACTTGATGTTTCTAATTCAGGTCTTGATATTAATGTTTCAATTGATATGGATTTAACTAAGATGAGTAAAAAAGATAAAGAAGAATTAGAATTAACTGATGTTTATGGTACTTATAGTGCTACAAAAGAAGAAATGGAAAACGAAGGTTATAGTTGTAAATAACAAAAAAGTAAGTAATTGTTTTGAAATTACTTACTTTTTTATAAAAAAAAGAAGTCGTACCCCCTGGGACGACTTCCAATAAAAAGAATAAAAAGGGGTTGGCTAGTGTGATACTAGCATCCAATTCGCCTAAATCGAATTGGTGCTTACTATAATAACCACTTTCACTTTAAAAGTCAATAAAAATTATGAAAAAATTCTCTAAAAAATTCTTTGAAAAACCATTGTTTTATGATATAATCTGAGAGGAATAAGGGATGTGGTATATTTGATAGAAATAAGCAAAGTAAAAGGTATTGGTTCACGAACATGTATGCTATTTAATAAAATGAATATTACATCTGTTTTAGATCTTGTTACCCATTATCCTTATAAGTATGATTTTATTAGGAAAAGTAATTTAAAAGAAGCGGTAGAAGATGAAAAAGTTATAATAGATGGAAAAGTTGATCAAGTTCCAATTTTAATAAGACTAAAGGGTAATTTAAATAAAATGAATTTTCGTTTAGTAACCAGTACGGGATTAATTGTCGGTGTATCAATTTTTAATAGAGCGTATTTAAAAAAAGATTTAATGGTAGGTAGTAATGTTACTGTTTTTGGTAAATTTGAAAAATCAAAAAATATTATTATGGCAACAGAAATAAGATTAGGACTTTTACCTAAAGTAGAAAAAATAGAACCTGTATATCATGGAACAGCAGGACTAACTTCTAAAAATATTTCAACATATATAAATACTGCTTTAATGGAATATGGAAATGATATAGAAGATTTTATTCCAAAATATTTAATTGAAAGATATAACTTTTCAAATAAAAAAACTGCTTTAAATATTATTCATAATCCATCAACTAAAGAAAAACTTATTGATTCTCAAAATAGATTAAAATATGAAGAATTATTTTCTTTTATGACGAAGATAAATTATTTAAAATTAAAGAATAAAAATATTAAAAATGGTCTTTCAAGAAAATTTGATGAAGAACAATTGACGAATTTAATAAGCAGTTTGCCATATCAGTTAACAAGTGATCAAAAAATAGTATTAGATGAGATAATTGAAGATTTAAAATCTTGTCGTAGGATGAATAGATTATTACAAGGTGATGTAGGTAGTGGAAAGACAATTGTTGCTATTTTGTCTATGTATGTTAACTATTTAAGTGGTTATCAAGGAGCTTTAATGGCTCCGACTGAAATTCTTGCAAAGCAACATTATAACACTATAACAAGTTTGTTGAAAGAAACAAATGTAGTGGTAAGGCTTCTTACTGGTTCAATAAAAAAGGTAGATAAGGAAAAAATATATAAAGAACTCGAAGATGGAAGTTGTGATATTGTTATAGGTACGCATGCTTTAATTCAAGAAAGTGTTTGTTATAAAAATTTAGGGTTAGTAATTACTGATGAACAACATCGTTTTGGTGTAATGCAAAGAAATAGTTTAAAAGATAAAGGATTAATGCCTGATATTTTATATATGAGTGCGACTCCGATTCCTAGAACGTATGCTTTAACTATTTATGGCGATATGGATATTTCAACTATTAATACTTTACCTAGTGGAAGAAAACCAATAAAAACATTTTTAAAAACAACACATGAAATAAAAGATGTTCTAAGAATGATGTATAATGAGCTTAAAAATGATCATCAAATATATGTCATAGCCCCACTTATTGAGGAAAGTGAAACACTTGATTTAACAACAGTAAATGATTTGAAAGATAAAATGTTACTTGCTTTTGGTAGTAAGTATAATGTCGGTATTGTTCACGGAAAACTAAGACAAGTGGAAAAAGATAAAATAATGAATGAATTTAAAGAAAATAAAATTCAAATTCTTATTAGTACAACAGTAATTGAAGTAGGGATTGATGTTCCTAATACGACAATGATGGTTATATTTGATGCAAATAGATTTGGATTATCAACACTTCATCAATTGCGTGGTAGGGTTGGTAGAGGATCTTTAGAGTCATATTGTGTTTTGATAAGTGATAGTGACACTGAAAGATTGAAAGTGATGGAAAAAACAAATAATGGATTTGAAATAGCAGACGAAGATTTTAAACTTAGAGGACATGGCGATTTATTTGGAACGAAACAAAGTGGTGATATGAGTTTTAAGATTGCTGATATTAAAAAGGATTACAAAATTTTATTACAAGCCAAAAAAGATTCATTAGAATTTTTGAAGATGAATGATTTTAAATATGAAGAGTTAAAACAAAGCATTATTAACGAAATAAAAGAGGGGTAAAAAGAAAAGTAAAATTTTTAAAAAAGAAATTTAATTAGTTGACAATTCATAAAAAATCAACTATGATTAAAATGCGAGGTAATAATGATACCCGCACTACTTTTACGATTTGAGTAGAAGTGGTTCAACCAAACCCCCCTGAAGGAGCCGAAAGGCTCCATTT
>CAKONT010000014.1 GCA_934097255.1 uncultured Bacilli bacterium | reverse complement strand
CAAGCATACAGCAGATGAAGGAACCGTCAGCGTAACCATTGACCCGCTTCCGCTGCTGGCAGGGCGGTATGTCCTGAACCTTGCCATTGTGGATGAGAACAGCGTCCCCATGGACTTTTATCGGAATTATTGCTTTTTTGATGTGGTTTCAGAAGAACGCAGCACCGGCTATCTTGCCGTTCAACATAGATGGGAGATTCAGAAATGAGCTTGAAAATAGATGAGATGGAAGAAATAGTTGGAGTACTTCCTATAAAAGATTTCTCAATAGATAAAGATGTTATTATATCTTCTCGTGACGGAATGATAAAGAAAACTAAGTTAAGTGAATTTAAAGTAAATAGGTATACTAAAGCTATTAATTGTATGAAATTAAAAGAAAACGATGAAGTTATTGGCGTTTTAATGGAAGATTGTAATGATATTATTGTTTCGACAAGTAATGGATATAATTTATGGTTTGATACTAAAGAAATACCAGAATCAGGTATAAAATCAAGTGGAGTTAAATCGATATCACTAAAAGATGATTATGTTATTTCTACTAATTTAATAGATGAAAATATTGAATATATTACAGTATTTACTGATAAAAATACTGCTAAAAGAATTAAAGTAGCAGATCTTTCAAAAACAACACGTGCTAAAAAAGGAATAACATTAATAAAAAATATTAAAAGTAATCCTCATCATTTAATTAAAGTTGTAGCGGCAGAAAATAAAGCTATTTTTGGTCTGAAAAAACTTGAACAAGTAGAAGAAATAAAAAATACATCAATAATAATATCAGATTGTAGTAAACCAGGAATGAGTATAACAAAAGGTAATATATTAGATATTTTTCTTAAAAAAACTTTAGAGAAAAAAGAAAAAAATGATACCAATGACACTATAAATAATAATTTAAAAGAAGAATTTGAAAAAAAGTCTAAAAATGTTCAAATATCACTTTTAGAAATTGATAACGAATTAAGTAAAATTGATGATATTTTAAATAAATAATAAACAAAAATTACTTTTTTTAGCATAAATTATAATAGGTGATTTTTTGATGGCTTTATCTGATTTTAAAAATTTTGTAAAACAAAATCCTAAGTTGTTAGAGTATGTAAGAAATAAAGAGGCATCATGGCAACAATTTTATGAAATGTATGATTTATACGGTTCTAAAAGTGATGTATGGAATAAGTATTTAAATATTTCATCAAGTGGTGTTAATTCTTTTAAAACGATTTTTGATTCTTTAAAAAATATCAATATGGAAGAGTTACAAAGTAGTATTTCTTCTTTACAAAAAGGTATTGGTTATGTAAAAGATTTATTAGTGACAAAAGATGTTAGAAGTGAAGAAAAGAAAGAATATGAACCAAGACCAATTCATAAATATTTTGATGATTAATGGATTTGGATACACAAATTAAATTAAAGAAAAATCAAAATAATATTAGGTTTTTAAGAGAACAGTCATATTGGTATAAATATTTAAATCGTAATAAAATATATTTTAAAGAGTTCCAAGAGAGTTTAAAAAAAACTTATAAAATGACGAGTGAAGATAAAATGAAAAAAATTGCTGATAAGTTAAATGATGTTAGAAAAATAATGGATATATTTAGTTAGATATATCTTTTTTTTTTAATTTGTGATATCCTAATTATAAGGAAGGTATACAAATGAAAAGACTAAGTAATAGGGGATTTGCAATAACAACTGTTATCTATTCACTTTTATTTTTACTTTCTTCGACGATGTTTTTGGTATTTAGTATTTTAAGAAATGAATATAACACTGAAAAAACATTTTTTGAAGATATAAAAGATGATATGAATTATTGTTTGACAAATAATACGTGTAAAGGAATAACAAGAGGTGAAAATAATGGATAAGAAAGGATTTACATTAGTTGAATTATTAGCTGTAATTGCAATTATTGCGATAATATCTGTTTTAGCTGTGCCAAATATTGTTAGCATTGCAGATAATTCTAAAAAAGAACAAATAGTAAGTGATGCTAAAGCAATGGTTAGTAAAGCAAGATATATGTATAAATTTAAAGATAGTAAATATAGCAGTAAATTTGAAGTAGAAGATAATTGTGATGTTATATCTTTAAAAAATTTAGAACTTGATTTTAATAATCCTTATGAAGCATCTAGTAAAGTTAAAATATGTGATGGAAATTATAGTGTTAAACTAATAAGTCAATCTTTTAATCTTGGAACATGTAATGATTCGAAAGAAGAAATATTTTTAGAAGAGTACTTAAATGAAGAAGATAATATAACAAAAGAAAATATTAAAGATTGTTCCTAAATCATATTTTGTCAAGTATGGTAATAAATTGTTGTAAAAAAAAATTAAACATGATAGAATAGAACTATAGAAAATAAGGAGGAGATAAGTAATGAAAAAGAACTTAAATAGAAAGGGCTTTACATTAATCGAACTTTTGGCTGTTATCGTTATTTTAGCTATATTAGTAACAATATCTGTTCCAGCTGTTACAAAAAAACTTGCTGAAGCAAGAAAAAGTACATATTTAACAAATGCAGAAAGAGCAGTTGAAGCTGTAAGAAATGAAGTAATCAGTAATGGTATGAAAAACAGTGGATATTCTGCTGGAACTACAACATATAGTTTAGCTGATATTAATGGTTTACTTGAAAAAGGAAAATTTGACAAAAGTTCTTACGGAGCTGCATATAATACAACTGAATCTAAAGTAACAGTTACTATATCATCTACTGGAGAATATCAATTTAAAATTGTTCTTTGCGATGAAAAAGGTAATGGAGTAGGCGTTCAAGGTAGTAGTGGAGTTGCTGCAGTAGATGCTAATAATTTATCAGAAGATAGCGTTATAATCGGTGGTTTAACTTCTTGTATACCAGCATCTCAATAAAAATATGGCTTGTCCATATTTTTTTAATTTGATATACTTTAAATATAGTTTTAAAAGGAGATATATTTTATGTTAATTATTGGTAGTCATGTTGGTTTTAATAGTAAAACTCAGTTATTAGGTTCAGTTAATGAAGCACTATCTTACGGAAGCAATACTTTTATGTTTTATACCGGTGCTCCTCAAAATACAAAAAGAAGTCCTATAAATGATCTTTTAACATATCAAGCAATGGATGTTATGAAAGAAAATAATATTAATATTAAAAATGTTATTGTTCACGCTCCATATATTATAAATCTTGCTAATAATAGTGATTTATCTAAATATGAGTTTTCAATTGGTTTTTTAAAACAAGAATGTGAAAGATGCGATAATTTATTTATTGATAAATTAGTTCTTCACCCAGGAAGTCATGTCGGTTATGGTGTAGATAATGGTATAAATAATATTATTAATGCTTTAAATATAGTTTTAAAAGATACACAAACAACTATTTTACTTGAAACAATGGCAGGAAAAGGAACAGAAATAGGTAAAAATTTTGACGAATTAAAAAGAATAATTGATGGTGTTTTATATAAAGATAAGATCGGAATATGTCTTGATACTTGTCATTTACACGATGCTTCTTACGATGTTTCTAATTTTTCATCTATTTTAGACGAATTAGAAAAACTTAATTTGTTAGATAAAGTAAAATGTATACACATTAATGACAGTAAGAATATAAGGGGTTCTAAAAAAGATAGACATGAAAATATAGGATATGGAAATATAGGTTTTGATAATCTTATAAAAATTATTTATGATGAAAGATTAAAAGATATTCCTCATATTTTAGAAACACCTTATATTAATGATTTACCCCCATACAAATATGAAATTGATATGATAAAAGAAAAAAAATTTAACCCTAATCTAAAAAATTAACGATGGCTGTTCTCAAAAATTGGAGGTAATTATGAATATTGAAATTTTGAAAGCAGATTCAAAAAAGATGGCTTTGGAAGCAAACAAATATTTAACTAAACTAATATGTGATGAAAAAAAGTATGATGAGAATATTAATGAAGAATGTGTAGTTAATTCTTTATATGATAATTTCTATATGAATGATAGTGTTTGTATACTGCTGGCAAAAAATGAAGAACAATATGTTGGTTATTTATTTGGAACTATGATGGACATTGGAGATACTTATATTGAAAAAAAAGCAAAGCTGGATGCAATGTTTGTTGACGAAGAATATAGAGGAAACAAAATAGGCGAAAAATTAATTGATGAGTTTAAAATATGGTCAAAAGAAAAAGGGGTAAAGTATATTGAACTAACTGTTTGTAATGGTAATAGTTCTGCAATCAATTTATATAAAAATAAAGGATTTAAAGATATAAAAATAACAATGCAATATATTGTGGAGGAATAAAAACAAAACTCATAAAAGTATTGACAAAAAGATGTATATGGGTTGATCATAATACATCTTATAAGTATAAAGATATTACAAAGCTCACATCAAATCAATCTTGGTTTTATATTTTTTATATAATTCAATAACTTTATTATAAGTATTAATATTTACTTCTTCTTTCAATTTTAAAAAAATATCTTCAGGATCTTTTTTTAAAATTATATACCAATACTTTTTTATATAAAAAAGTATTGTTTTAGCATCTTCTTCTGAAATGTTAAAATTTTCTTTGTTCGAAAAAGAATATATATCATTTAAATTTAATTTAGTTACATAACTTTCTATTATTTTCTCATACATAGTAAATTATATGTAAGAAATTTCTTTTTTGTTACAAAATAATAGTATGAAAAAGAAAAAAATGTTTAAAAGAAATAAAAATTTTAATTTAGATAAAAGGATTAAATTGCTTGTAGTAGCATCTTTTTTTAGTTTCATAATTATTTTAGTTCGTTTATTTTATTTAATTATAAACGATGGAAGGTATTATGAGATGATTTTAAAAAATAAAACTAATAGTTATATTGAAGTTGAGACAGCACCAAGAGGTAGAATATATGATAGAAATGGTAATTTAATTGTTGACAATGAAGCAATAAGAAAAATATATTATAAAAAAACGGGATTAAGTAGTGAAGAAGAGATAAAACTTGCTTATGATGTTAGTAGTGTTTTATCTTTAGATTATGATAATTTATTAGAAAGAAATTTAAAAGAATTTTTTCTTGTTTTAAATAAAGATTATTGTAATAATTTAATAACTGAAAAAGAATATGAGTTATATAATAGCAGAAAGTTATCTTTAAATGATTTAGAAGAGTTAAAACTTGATCGAATTACTAAGGAAGATTTAGATAAATTTAGCAAAGAAGATAAAAAAGCGGCGTATTTATATTATTTAATGAATAAAGGGTATTATAGCGATGAAAAAGATATTAAAGTAAATGATGTGTTGGAAAAAGAATATGTTTATATTTTAGAAAATATGGATAGATTAAAGGGTTTTAATACGAAACTTACTTGGCAAAGAAAGTATTTATATGGCGATACTTTAAGAAATATTTTAGGGAGTGTAACATCTAGTAAAACAGGTGTTCCAAGTGAAAACAAAGAGTATTATTTAAATCTTGGATATAGTTTAGATGATAGAGTAGGAATATCTGGTATTGAAAAAGAATATGATAGTGTTTTAAAAGGTGAAAAGGCAAAGTATAAAGTAAATAGTGATAATTCTTTAGAACTTGTTAGTGCAGGCAAAAAAGGTTTTGATATAGTGCTTGGAATAGATATCGTACTTCAACAAGAAATTGAAAATATTATTAGTGATGAGATTATTAAAACAAAATATGAACCTAATACTAGCTTTTATAATCGAAGTTTTGTTGTTATTGAGGAGCCTAAAACTGGAGATGTTATGGCAATAGCAGGAAAGCAGTTAATTGATAATGAAATAAACGATTATAGTGTCGGAGCAATTGTAAGTTCTGTAACTCCTGGTTCGGTTGTCAAAGGAGCTAGTATTTTAGTTGGATATAATAATGGGGTAATAGATATTGGAACAACACTTTATGACAGTTGTATTAAGTTTTTAAATATGCCAGCGAAGTGTAGTTGGAAAACATTAGGTTATGTAAATGATTTAGATGCTTTAAAATGGAGTAGCAATGTTTATCAATTTAAAATTGCAATGATGGTTGGAGGATTTGATTATAGTTATAATAAAGAATTAAATTTAGATTTAAATGCTTTTAATAAATATAGAAGTATGTTTTATCAGTTTGGCTTAGGTGTTTTAACAGGAATTGATTTTCCAAAAGAAGATTATGGTGTAAGAGGTGGAAGTTATGCCGGAGATTTATTAATTAATTATGCAATAGGGCAATACGACACATATACGCCATTACAGTTATCACAGTATATAACAACAATTGCCAATAATGGAGTAAGAATAAAACCAAGATTTTTAAAAAAGATTTTAGATAGTGATGGAAATGTTTTATATGAACCAAAACCAACTATTTTAAATAAAGTTGATGTCGAAGATAAATATATTTCAAGAGTTCAAGAAGGTTTTAAATTGTGTGTTAGCGAAGGAACAGGAATGTTTTATATGGGAGATGCTATAAGACCTGCTGGTAAAACAGGGACAAGTGAAAGCTTTGTCGATAATGGAAATGGAATTTATAATCATCCGACTATTTCAAATAATTTTGTTGGTTATGCTCCTTATGATAATCCTGTTATGAGTATTGAAGTATCAAGTCCAGATGTACAAGATTTATTAAGTGGTGAATATAAAAGTGATGTTAACTATCGCATCACCAAAAAAGCAACAAACGCCTTCTTTTCTTTTTATGATGAAAATGGCAATAAAAGATAGATTATAGCTTGCAAAGTACGATAAACTATGATAATATATGGTCCAATGGGTGAATGTTATGACAAAATATATAAATTTATTAACCGAAGATGAAAAAGAAACTTATTTCTTTAAACTTAATTATTTTAAAAAAGAAATAGGAAAAATTTTAGATTGTTTTAAATATCATAACTATGAAATAGTAAAAGAAGAAGAAAAGTTAGAATTTAAAAAGTTATATGGTAGTGTTTTAGGAGCTTTTAATAGTGGCTTTTTTGGCAAAAATTTTAAAGAAATAAAATTAGATTTCGAAGAAAAAAATATTAAATATATGGATAACATCTCAAGCTTATTAAATGGAACACTTCTTTTGTTTTATGCAGATGCTATTAGTAATTATTGTAATGAAATAAAAAAATATACACCAAATGAATTATCTTATAAAGGATATATAATGATAGCCTATGAAATGGGAAAAGATGAAAAAGAAAAATTTATTAACAATTATAAAAACGAACCATATTTTTATCTTTTGCATTATGCTTATATTTATAGCAATAATAAAAATACCCAGTTACTTGATAGTATTAATGAAAAAATAGAAAAATTAAGTAAAATAAAAAGTGATAAAAACTTGTACAAAGAACTTAAAAAATTACTTGAAGATAGCCACGAAGATAAAGTACCAACTTTTGTTGAAAATAGAAACTATAACTATACAAAAGAAGATATTATAAATGAATTAAATAATTTAAAAATTATTTTTAAATCTTTATTAGAAAGTAAAAATATAGATAATAAATATTGCTTTGAACTTTATGAAAAAGTTTTTAAAAAGTTATTTGGATACAAAAAAGATAAATTTGAAAATGATTTATCAAATATAGATAACAAAAAAGATGCACTTAGATTTTTAAGTTATGAAAATCTTCTTCTTTTAACTGATAGTTTTAGAGAAGTAACAAGTGAATTAAAAGATCTTGATTTTAATATCACAGATAAAGAGTTAGATGAATTAATAGATGATATAGTTTCTTTTAAAAAAACAAGTGATACAAAAACACATATTAACAATATTTTTGTAAGAAAGAGTAGTAATTATGATTAAAAAAAGTGAAATATTAAAAACTGAAGAAGAAAAACTTTTTAATAGTTCTATTAAAACCTATTGTGTTTATGATGAAGATTTTGTTTTAAATGTTCGTAATTTTTTATTTAAAAATCTTTATTTTACTCCTTTTGATACATTACAAAAAGAAGTAATAAATATACTTAATGATAGTTCTATTAACATAGTTGATTATATTGATAAAGAACACTTTATGCACATTATGAGTATTTATAAATATATAAATGATTATGTTTCAAGTAAAGAGGGAATATATAAAAAACATATCTATGAGAATATATTTGAATCTTTATTTGATCAAGCACTTTTTCATCGTAAGAATTTGTTTTCAAAAATTAATGAATATCGAAAAGATGGAAATAAAATTACAGTAAAAGAGGATTTTATTAATAAAGTTATTGAAAATTATAATAAAAAAGATTATTCTTTAGGTGGTATTGAGCAGCTTTTACTACTAGATGAAGAAGAATTATTAAGATATAGAAAACATCATAATTTGAGATTTAAATGATCTCTTTTTATTTTTTTCTTTTTCTTTATGTGTTATACTTTATAAGTAGGTGATATATTTGAAATTGTACCCGGATATGTATAGAAAAAATATTTTAGATATTTGTTATGATAAACTAAAAAAAAATAATATTAATACTTTAGTATTTGATTTTGATAATACAATTATTGAAAGTAAAAACTATCAAGTTAAGAAAGAATTTATGTCTTTATTTAAGAATTTAAAAAAAAGTTTTAATGTTGTTATTTTATCTAATACGATTAATAAAAAACACATAGAAGTTGTGTGTAAAATGCTTGATATCGATTATATATATTTTGGCTGTAAACCATTTTCTTTGGGATTTAAAAAAATATTGAAAATGTATAATATTAAAAATAAAGAAATGGCTATAATAGGAGATCAACTTTTTACTGATATAAAAGGGGCCAAAAGATTTGGTTGTTATAGTATTTTAGTTGATCCAATAAATAACGATGAACATATTTTTACTAAAATTAATCGTTTAAGAGAGCTAAGACTTCAAAAAAAGATGAAAGATTTCGAAAGAGGTAAGTATTATGGATAAAAAATGTTTAGGATGTGGCGTAGTTTTACAAGATAATAATATGTTACTTGATGGTTATACTAATAATTTAGCTAACGATTTGTGTCGTAGATGTTTTAGACTGAAAAATTATGGAGAATATCAAGAAATAACAAAGTCTAATGAAGAATATATAGAGATTTTAAAAAATATAGGTTCTAAATCATCTCTTGTTTTATATATTGTCGATGTTTTGTCTATTCCTTCTGATATAACTAAGATTAAAGATTATTTAGTAAAAAATGATATAATTTTAGTTTTAAATAAAAAAGATGCTTTGCCACTTTCTATATCAGAAGAAAAGTTAGTTTCTTATTTTAAAGATATAGATATATTTAAAGATATTATTACAGTTAGTGCATTAAAAAATTATAATCTTGATAATTTAATGCTTTTAATTGATAAATATAGGATAAATCAAAATGTTTATGTCGTTGGAAATACTAATGCCGGAAAAAGTACATTAATTAATAAATTAATTAAAAATTATACGATAGATGGCGAAGAAACGATAACTATTTCGCCAATGCCATCGACTACGTTAAATGAAATTAAAATAAAAATTAGAAATTATTATTTGATTGACACTCCAGGACTTGTTGATGATGGCAATATGTTAAATTATTTATCTGAAAAAGAAATAGCAAAAGTTTCTCCTAAAAAAGAAATTAAACCTAAAACATACCAGATAAAAAAAGGGCAATCAATTTTGATAAATAATTTTTTTAGAATTGATTATATAGAAGGAGAAAAAAATAGTTTTACTGTTTTTGTATCAAACGATTTAGTTGTCAAAAGAGTTATGTCAAAAAGACATAACGAGTTAAAAGAAAATACAGAACAGCTAATAGATTTAAAATTGAAAGAAGATATTGTAATAAATGGAGTTGGATTTATCAAATGTATTTTTCCTGCAAAATGTATAGTTTATTGTATTCCAGGAGTTAATATATTTACTAGAAAATCCCTAATTTAATTTTAGAGTTAAATATGCCATAAGTATTAGTTTTTTCGTCTAAAAATAGTTTATTTTTAAGAGGATAATAAGTAAATAAAGAAAATAATATATACATAAAAATAATAGAAAATAAAAAGTATTTGTTTTTAATTTTTCTATTATTTTTATAAATAATCATATAATAGTTACTTATAAAAATTGTAATAAAATAAATTATTAAAGTTACTAAAGTGTTAACTTTAAATAAACTTTTTATTGGTAAATAAATTAATGAAAAAATAAAGATATTAAATATTGGAAATATAGTATATGTCGATAATATATCTTTTTCAGGCTTTTTTTGAAATAAAACTTTTACTACTAAAAATAAGATATAGCTAGAATAGATAAGTTTTATATGCTCGATAAAAGATTCATTAACTGGACTTATGATAGATGATATAAAGCATGGAAGAGAGTGGTAAAAGTAGTGTAACATTAAACTAAATAGGAAAATAATTAAAGTATTTATAGTAATTTTTTTAACCATGATAGTAATTCCTTTCTTTAATATTATGTTAAATTTTTAGATAAAATATAATTATATTTTTATTGTTTAATATTTTTTGTGATGTTATAATAATTAAGAAAAAAAGAAGGTGATATGGTGGATCTAAAAGAAAAAATTAATGAAGTTAGAAGAGCAAATGATATTGTATCCATTATATCAAGTTATATTCCTTTAGAAAAACGTGGTAAAAATTATTTTGGAGTTTGTCCATTTCACGATGATACTAATCCTTCAATGAGTGTATCTAGTGATAAACAAATATATAAGTGTTTTTCTTGTGGTGCTAGTGGAAACGTTTTTAATTTTGTTATGGACTATGAAAAGATGTCGTTTAAACAAGCTTTAGAATTTTTAGCATCTAAAGCTGGTATTTCCTTACCTAATATGTCTTTAAAAATAGAAGATGAAAAAAATGATAAGTATTACAAAATTTATGATATCGCACTTAGGTTTTATCAAAATAATTTAAATTCTTCATATGGAAATGAGGCAAAAGAATACTTACATAAAAGAGGAATAGATGAACAACTAATAAAAACTTTTAAAA
Organism: uncultured Bacilli bacterium; assembly: GCA_934097255.1. The sequence goes on along the minus strand of CAKONT010000014.1, from coordinate 1,854 downwards.
TTGGTTTATCTTTAAAAGAAGAAGATAAATTAACAAGTCTTTTACTTTTAAAAAATTATAGTTTAAAAGATTTAGAATTAATTGGTTTATCTAATAATTCTAAAGATTTATATATTAATCGAATAATGTTTCCTTTAGATGATATTAATGGGAATCCAATTGGTTTTTCTGGTAGAATCTATAATAGTATTTCCAAATCAAAATATATAAATACCAAAGAAACACCTATATTTAAAAAAGGGGAATTATTATATAATTATTACCGTGCAAAAGATGAAGTAAGACTTAGTAAAAAACTTGTTTTAGTTGAAGGATTTATGGACGTTATTAGATTATATTCTATTGGTATAAAAAGTGTTGTTGCTCTTATGGGAACAAGTCTTACTAAAGAACAAATAATGCTTTTAAAAAGGATCTCTAAAACAATTATAATTAATTTAGATGGCGATAGTGCTGGTAAAAAGGCAATGTTTGAAGTTGGTAAGGTTTTAGAAGAAAATGGTTTTGATACTTCAGTTATTTGTTTAAAAGATAATTTAGATCCTGACGAATATATATTAAAGTATGGCAAAAATTCTTATCTTTCGTTATTAGATAATCCTATTTCTTTTTCTTCATATAAATTAAATTATTTAAAAGATGGTAAGGATTTAACAAATATTGATGAAAAATCTTTTTATATAAGTAAGGTGTTAAAAGAAATAGCTAATGAGAGTGATTTGATAAAAAAAGAACTTATTTTAGATGAATTGGCAAAAGAAATTCAACTTGATGTAGAAATTTTACGAAAAAAGTTGCAAATTATCGAAAAAAGTAGTAGAATTGAGACATTCAAAAAGGAAGAGGTATCTAATAATAAATTAAAAAAAGAAGTATTTGACAAATATCAAAAATCTAGCATTGCAATTTGTTATTTTATGTTAAACAGTAAGGAAGCACGTAATATCTATCAGAAGAAATTAAATACTTTACCTTATAAGACATATCGTTTGCTTGCAAATGAAATACTTTATTATAGCAATAATAATGCCTCGTTTGATATAGCTGATTTTATTACAACCCTAAATGATAAAAAAGAGTTACAAGATGCATTAAAAAAAGTATTGTTAGTTGAATTTACATACAAAAAAGAAAGTTTAGAAGAGTATATTAAAGTGATTTTGGATTATAATAGTAGTCAGGAAATAAAAAGACTAAAAAAATTAATAAAGGAAGAACAAGATCCTAATAAAAAGGCAATTTTAGCAGAAAAAATTCGTCTAATAATACTTGATGAATATTGATTGGAGTGAAATATTTATGATTAACGAGATTAAAACTTTTGAAGAAAGAAAAAACGAATTATTAGAAATAGGTAAAAAAACTAATTCAATAACATTTGAAGAGATTGCAGAGCATTTAAAAGGGTTAGATGCAGATAGTGATATGCTTGATGAGTTGTATAACTTGTTTGTTCAAAATGGTATTGAAATAATATCAGCAACTGAAGAAGACGATAATGATGATGATGGTGGAGATTTACTTGATGTTGTTTCATCAAATAAAGATATAAAAATTAATGATCCAGTTAGAATGTATTTAAAAGAAATTGGTAAAATTAATTTATTGACAAGTGACGAAGAATATGAATATGCTATGCAAGTTGAGGAAGGAAATGAAGAAGCAAAACGAATAATTGCAGAATCTAATTTGCGTTTAGTTGTTTCAATTGCTAAAAGATATGTTGGTCGTGGTATGGCTTTTCTTGATTTGATTCAAGAAGGAAATATTGGTCTTATGAAGGCGGTAGAAAAATTTAATCCAAGTAAGGGATATAAATTTTCAACATACGCAACATGGTGGATTAGACAAGCT
>CAKONT010000013.1 GCA_934097255.1 uncultured Bacilli bacterium | reverse complement strand
TTGTTAACATCTTCGATAAAATCTTAAATATACCGTCATTAATACAATCCAAAACTCTATTATATTTTTTTTCATATTCAATATAATCATTTATTAAATTCTCTCTTTTAATAATAGTCAATCCTATCTTTATTCCGGAAAAAAATTGTTCAAAATTTCTAATATTAATACTTGAAAACAATTGATTAACAATTATATAGAATTTTTCAGTTTTAGAGTCATCGATTATATAATTATAAGCTTGGTCAATCTTATTTTCATCATTATATAAATACTTTGAATCTTTAGAATTTTGCAATATTCTCATTTTTTCAACTAACATACCAGGTCTAAATAATTTTCTAATTTTATAAAGAAAATCAATATTTTCTTGTAATTCATCGTATCTTGTTTCTTTACTAAATAACATGAATCCAATATGATAACTAATATTTAAATTTTCTAATTTATTTATAAAATTTTCAGCATCAATATCTGAAATATATTTATTATTTTGTAATGAAAAACTTTTTGAAATATTTTCGACACCAAAGAAAACTCGTATTAGACCAACTTCTTTTAGTTTTTTTAATAATTCATCACTAATCTTCACGGTTAATGATAAATAAATCATAAAATAAATATTAAGTTTTCTTTCTTTTAGAAGCTTTACAAAATTTTCAATTCTTTCATTATCATTTTTGTTTTTCCAAAAAACACTATCATTAAATATAAAGTAATTTTTGCCAAACTTATTATGTAATTCTTCTATTTCACTTACTACTAGTTCAATACTCTTTTCTGTTTTAGCATAATTCATTAGTTTTATATGACAAAATGCACAATTATAAACACAACCTGTAGATGCTTCCAAATTTATATAATGTCCTTTTTCCTGAATCTCTATTTCTCGATCTACCCCACAAATAACACTATCCTTTTTAACCTTGTTTCCTAAGTCAGGGAAAATTTGATTAATCTCTTCACTGTTTTGAATGTCAATCACATCTGTAATAAAATTATATTTCTTTATAATTCTCTCTTTATTCATTATTGCAAACGGGCCTGTTAAATAAATTTTTTTATCATATTCTCTACACAAATTTTCAAATAAGCGAATTCCATATTCAAAATCTTTATAATTAGTTTTATAAATAATAATATCATTTTCCATTATTTTATGATATTTAGTAATTAGTGATACATGATCATCTTTTTTTAATAAAAATAAATTAGTTCTATATCCTCTATTCAATAAGTAATCTGATGCTTTACCAACCGATAAAGAACAAGCTGATTGTGAATACAAACTTCTAAAATAACAAATTCCAATTTTATTCATAACTACTCCATTAATGTCCTAATTTACATTTTTTACAAATCATAGGACTATCTTTCTCTTTATCGTATAGCGAATTTCTTGCATTATTATATACCTCACTATTCCAAACTTCACCGATTGTATTATTATTAATATTACCAACAACTAATGAATGCGACCAATCCTGGCAGCAAAATATAACTCTTCCATCAGATAGTATATGCATTCTTTCTAGTGGCCTGTTTTGTTCACAATAAGAAACACCTTCATTATATATATTATTGGATTTATAAGCTACATTATCACTTCTATCTAAAAATCCCCATCTTTCAAATTTAAATCCTAATTCATTACACATATTTTCCATGTTTATAAACTCTTGCTCATTTATTTCACCATTATCTATCATAACTATCGAAATAATAGTATTGGAATATTTCATTCTAGTACCTATCATTTTCAATTTTTTGAATGTTTTTTCATAATTTAAACATGGCATCATTCTATTGTATGTTTCTTTTTCATATCCGAAAACACTTAGTCTTAATTCTGTAATATTAAGTTTGCCCATTTCTATAATATCTTCTTCCTTTATCATAGAAACATTAGATGATATTTCAATTTCTATTTTTTTAAATTTACTTCGAATTTTCTTTATCTTATTCATAAAATTTATATCTAAAAACGGTTCATTATTAAGATAAGGTATTATTCTCTTTAATTTAGTTTCATCTATTTCATTTAAAAGTTTTTCAAATAATTCATCTGACATATTTTTATAAGAATAATTCATATCCTTATATGGGCAAATTAAACAATTTGAATTACACTTATTATGAAATTGTACTTCAATAACTTTTGGGTAATCAAGCATACTTACTCACTTCCTTTGTCATATATTATATCATATTTACATGGTTTTTAACATTATGTAAATTATAAAGACATTCCATTGTCTTTTTCTTTGTCTTTCTTTGTTTTATAAAATTCTTCAGATGCTTCGTCCTTTTCATCATTCATATTTATTCCTCCTTCAAATATCAAAAAAGAGGAGACAAAAACACTAACAAGTAATACTCTTGACTCCTCTATAATTATTCACTATATAATTTTTAATAAATTCCATTATGTATTTGACCATAGATGTACCTCTCTTTCTAATAAAAGACGGATACTGCTTGTCATTTATTGGTTATATATAATAATCATTTAGTTATCAAAAGTCAATACTTTCGTAAAAACTAAAATGGAATTGATAAAGTCGATTAAATACTTTTTATATATTTTTCTAAATCTTTTATTAAAATTTTATTTTCTAAACTTTCTACATATATACAAGTTTCATAATTAAATGCTAAAAAGTTTATTCCTTTTATTATTATTCTATGTGGCTCTACATATGCTAGATTAGTTCTTTCTATTGCTCTTAAACTACCATTTTCAATTATTGGTGTAGTATTACAAAAACTACATATAAATTCTATTTTATTTTTTAATGATTCTTCAATCTCAATTTCTTGTGTTATTACTCTTACCATAAATTCATCCCTTTCACTTTAAATCAAAAAAATCAATTCCATTTCTAGAATTGATATTTATTAGAAAGCTGAACATATGTCCAACCAGATTCCTCTATGGTGGAGCTGAGGAGAATTGAACTCCTGTCCAAGAATAAATAAACATAAGCTTCTACGGGTTTAGTTAGTTAACATTTTCCTAATTATATAGTAACTAACAACCTAAATAATTAGTGAGTCTCTAAATTTTCGAAATAGTAGCGAAACAATACTATTTTATATCCTACTGATATGAGCCTCTTATAATTTTCGTAGGAAAAAAATTAAAAGAAGCGCTTTCTAAATATTATATTAAGCGAAAGCTAATTGATTTCTGTTTCCAGTTATATTTAATTTTGCATTTTAAGATTGCCATCTACCTGCCACCATATGCCCTTTTATAATTGTCGAACCCAAATCAGCCCCATGGTTAAATTATAATATTTTAAAAATAAAAACGCAAGTAATATTATATGATATCTATACTTGTGTTTTATTTTAATATTTATTTATTCAATCCATACTTTTTATTAAACTTCTCAACGTTACCAGTTAAAGTTGCAGCACCTTGTTTTCCTGTATAAAATGGATGACATTTAGAACATACATCAAGATGTACCTCTCCACCTTTTGTTGATAGATTAGTAAAAGTTGTTCCACAAGCACATATAAATTTTGTTTCAGTCATTTCTTTGTGAATACCTTTTTTCATTATTATTCTCCTTTCGCCATGACAAAAAAGTCATAGAAATAATTTTCTTTTGATATTATATCAGTTTATTTATTATTTTGCAACAGTTTTAATCAAATTCTTCTAAAGATATATCTGCTCCAACATCTTTAAGTTTTTCAATAATTTTATCATATCCTCTTAAAATATGATCAATTTCAGTAATTGATGTTTTACCATTTGCAATCAAACCAGCTATAATCATAGATGCTCCACCTCTTAAATCTGTTGCAACAACATCACTACCATGTAATTTGGTTTTACCTTTTATAATGGCTTCACGATCCTTAGTTTCTATACTAGCACCCATTCTATTTAAATAAGGAATGTGCATAAATCTATTTTCATAAATATTTTCTTTTATAGTAGATACGCCATTACATTGAGTTAAAAAAACCGACATAGGTTGTTGTAAATCAGTAGGAAAACCTGGAAAATAAAAGGTTTCAACATTAATAGCTGACAAATTATCACTTTTTTTACATACTATTGTATCACCATTTAATAAAATATTAGCTCCGGCTTCTTGTAATTTATCTGTTAGAGATTTTATATGTTCAGGTACTACATTAGATATATTTAATGGATTCCCTATTAAACTTCCTATAATAACATATGTTCCAGCCTCTATACGATCAGGAATTACTTCAATAAACCCACCATGTAAATAATCAACACCTTTTATTGTAATAACATCGGTTCCAGCACCTTCAACTATTGCTCCCATATTATTTAATAATTCAGCAACATTTACTATTTCCGGTTCTCTTGCAGCATTAATTATTCTAGTTTGTCCTTTTGCTTTTGAAGCAACAAACATCAAATTAATTGTTGCTCCAACTGAAGCTACTTTAAGATTAATATCGCATCCAACTAATTGTTCAGCAGTTATTGTGTATTTATCTCCTTCTTCCAAAACGGTTGCTCCCAACTTTTTAAAACCATCTAAATGAATATCGATTGGTCTTGCTCCTATTCCACACCCACCTGGGAAACACATTTCAACTTTTTTATATTTGGCAAGTAAAACACCCATAAAATAATATGATGCTCTTAAAGTTTTTGATAAATCAGTTGGCAATTCTTTATTTACAACATTTTTAGAATTTATAACTATTGATTCAGTTGCTCTTTTAATATCTGCTCCTAAAAATTGAAGCATTTTTTCAAGGGCATCGACATCAGATATTTCAGGAACATTACATAATGTCACCTCTTCATCTGATAATATTGCTGCCGGTATTAATGCAACAGCTGCATTTTTAGAACCACTTATTCTAATTGTTCCATTTAATTTCTTATTTCCTTTTATGTTTATTTGCTTCATAATAAACCTCCTAAAATAAATCGATAATTTTATCTAAACTATTAATTACTATAAATTCATCATTTTCTTCTTTTAATGAAAACTTAACAGGAATTCCATCTTCGGCTCTCCACTCACGTAAATTTGCAGAATAATCATCCACCAAAATCGCTCCTTCTGTATGAACCATTTTAGTTTTAGAAATCTCTTTTGGACATAAAATAACGGTAATATCTTTAAAATATTTCCTAATAAATTCCACTTTTTTTACTCCCTCACCTAAAAAATTAATATGAGAAAGTATCGAAACGTTAAACTTTTCACTATCTATAATTTTTTGAATATTGTTTATAGCATCTTTTATTATATTTTCTTCTTTTAAAATATCATCCCAAGGAAAATTTGCAAAAAAATCCAATATTTTTTCTTTAGGATAATCTTTTAAACTTTTTAAATCAAAATTTTTATAGGTATCAATTATAACTCCATCGAAATCTATATATAAATTTTTCATTTATATCACTCCTAATTAATAATACTATAAAAATAATATTTTAGAAAAGAAAAAGCAGAAATAATGAAATGCTCCTCATAGAGTAGACATCAATAAATCTGCTTTACAATTCTAGTATAAATTATTTGGCATCAACATAAATTGTTCTTTTTCTAGTATTTCCAGTAAACGTCCAACCGCTTAATGTTTTTGAAGTATGCCATTTATATTCATATCCAAAAACAGTTTTATAATTTGGAGTTGCTTTAACATTTATATCTTTAGTATACGTTTTAGAACATTTTTTACCATTTAGTGCATAACCAGATTCACATCTATATCCTATTAATTTGTCATTAGTTTTAGATTCATAAACAGCCACTGCATCCATAACATCTTTTGTTTCTTCAACTTTAACGCATTTTGATTGTGTAGCGTCATATTTAAATCCATTAGTTGGACAAGAATAACCACTTATTACCTTTTCTTGTTTAACACATTTACTTTCATCTGTTGATGAAATACTTGTACCATTTGGACAAGTTCCATATTTTCTTACTTGAATAGAACCATTCTCTTTCATTTTACCAACATAACCATAATTTTGATTTATTAAATTTTGATCATTTTTAGACTCAGACCACTCTGTTAATATCTCTTTTTTTACGGTCTTATTTGTTACAAATTTTCCAGTAAATTGGCTTCTATTAGCATAAATTGGAACATCAACTTCCTTTACGTTACACACTGCTGTTATATTTGATGAATCATATACTATAACATTTCTTGTATAAACATCAACTTCATAATATGGCTTTATAGAACAATTTTCTTGACATTTATCATAGTCCATTCCAACTATTACATATTTAACGTTGTATGTATCACTAGGTACATAATCAACTCCTCTAACAGTAGTCGAATAAACCCAATCGCTTACTTCTTGATATAAGGTACTACTTGTTCCATCTTGGAAATATGTATAACCATCACATACTCTTTGTTTATATGAACCAATTTTAGTATAAACATCAGCATAAATTGGTTGTGTAGTATCTGGAGTATAAGTTGTTGTTGTTACTTCTTTTTGATATTTATATAAATATTTTTTCTCCTCCACTAAAGTAAATGGTCTATTTGTTGTCGTCGTTTTATTTTCATAAATTGGATTTGCGTTTTCTGTTAAAACTTTAGTTGTTGTTTTAGTACATGTTTTATTTTTTTCATCTAAAACATATCCTTCTTTATCACATCTATACCCAATTAAAACATCTTTTGTTTCAGATTCATAAACTGGAATAGCTTCAATAGTTTTACTTTCAGTAACTGTTTTACTACAAGTATTAGTATTAGAATCATAAGTGTATGAACTATCTGGACAACTGTATCCAGTTAATTTTTTATTTGAAACTTCTCTTTTTAACTCATATTCAATAACTTCCTTAGGAACTTGATCTTTATTTTCATCACATGATGGACAAATATCACAAGATGACTTTCCAAGTGCCTTACAAATATCATGACATCCAAGATGCTCAATTATATAAGCCTCATCTGATCCACATGATAAATTAACTTTTAAAATATATTCATCTTTCTCTTTAATTATTTCAACATAAGACTTAGTAGTACTACACTCGTTACCATTTTTATCTACAAATGGAATTAACAAATTCATATCTAACATTTCTTGCAAAGTAAGTCTTTTTTTATCACCTATATTTTCAGGTAATCGATCATTTGTAAAATAAGTTTCTGCAGCTTCTTGCATCGAATTCAAATTATTTCTAAAAACATCTTGCATTAATGGCTTTAAGTAATTTTTTGTAGGGAAAACAAGTAACATAACAAATACTACAATAATTACTACAATTAGTGAAACAAGTAATCTTTTTATTAAATTAAATCTTCCGTTTTCTAACATCTATTAAACCCCCTCTAAACTAACAATTTCTTACCCTTGTAAAAGATTTACTATTTGATCCAAAATCAGGATCTATTATTTCTCCTTCTTCTGGAGATAAGTCTTTGTCTGCTGGTTTTTCATCGACAATAACAGTATCTTCAGCAGGAATTGAAGGCTTTATATCATCATCATGACTTGGTTCTTTTATTTCTTCTTTATCTTCAATAACTTCCTCGTCCTCTTTTGGAACCGGTTTTTCTTCAATTATTGTTTCTTCTTGTTGATTTTTCTTTGCTTCGTATACAACTAATCCATCTTGATATCCCGAATCAATACCAAACTTTAATCCCTCTAAGTATCCATCTTGATATGGAGTACCATTTGATGAAAAGCTATAAGATAACTTCTTTCCAGTTGTTGCCGTATAATCCCTTGATTCAATATACTTAGCATTATATCCATCGAGATAGCCTTTAGCTCTATCCTTTTCAGATTCATTAAAGTTCTTATCTTCATCTGATAAATCTTCATAAGTTATATTACTTTCACCAGTAACATGAGTAACTGAACCACCTTTTATATAGTCATCCCAGTTACCTGAAAAATACTCAATTTTTCTATCATCAGGAACAATAACATTTTCATTTCCGTAAATGATCATATCTCTTTCTAAATCTTTTCTTAAATTCTTCTCATCCATCGCTCTAGGTTCTTCTTTTACGATATTATATATTCCAGAAGAATTTCCTGTTTTATTTAAACTATCTGATAAAGTAACTATTTCTCTTACTTTGCCATTTAATAAATGATCACATGTTACATCATAGTTAACACCAACGTACGCTCTATAAGCATTTTCATCAATTAAATCTTTATCCATCAAAAATACCGGTGCCGTTGTTAAAATGTATGATGTTGCTCCTTTGTTTTTTTCCTTATTTTGATAGATATTATCAATAAATGAAATTAAATCTTTTTTAGAAGACTCTTTTTCACTATTTGTATTAGCTAAATTATATGAAGCAATTTTAGATTCATATTCTTTAATAAGTGCTTTATCTTCTGCATTCATAAATAAGTCGCATATTCCAGATACATTCTTTGCTCTTGAATAATATGTATTCATATATTTACATAAACTCAAGTAATTATCACTTATACTTGCTTCACTTAAAATTCCACTGTTTCCAAAAATATTAACCATAGAATTTTTGTCAATTCTATCAGAATTTACTACTATAAATGTGCTTATTATTTCATCAGCATTCATATATAATTGCTTATTTTTGCCATCAAAAGACGTTTTAACAGCAGGTAATGTAGTATTATTCATATAACTTTGAACATCTTCCAATATATTGAAAATTTGTTTTTGCAATTTAACATTATATTTGTCATACAACGTATCTAATTCTTCAAAAGACATTTTAGATAAAACATCTTTTTCTTCTTTAACATTAATGCTTGCATAATCATTAAAAGAATAAAGTTGTTCTTCAACACTTAAAGTACGCATAATATCATCAAAAGTATCATAACTATTGCTATTAGATGAAGGAGAAATACCCTTATCTTTACTTGATTTTTTATTAAGGACTTTATACACTAATGGAGTTAATGCTCCAAGTGCCGCTACTAAAACTAAAATCCAGCCCCATTTTTTCTTTTTTAATGATACATTATTTGTTGATAGTTCTTTTTCATATCTTTTATTATAACTTAAATTTTCGATTTCTAAATCATCACTCGTTAATTCTTCATCCTCATCTATACGTTTAGAAACATCCAAAATTCTTTTTTTAGTATAATCTTCTTCGCTCATCACTTTTGCTTTAGAAAGTAATGCTTTTAAATTCTTTGCCAATCTTACTATCTCTTTTGAAAGTTCTTCATCTGTAAATTTACTATAACAACTTGCATTATCACACATAACTGCTTTAGCAAGCAATAATTCTTCCCTGATATTAGAAGAATAATCAACAGAAAGCTTTGTTCCATCGTCATAATAAACAACAAAAGACTTCAAATTGTTTTTATTATCGACAATTTTTTCAACATTAATGACTTCTTTTTTCATAAACTTTATCCCCCATTTCTTAGTAGCACATATTGTACCATAAGTATTTATAAAAATCAATTTTTTGATACAATTCTATTCACACGAGAACTATTCTATCACAAATAATAAAAAAAGCAAGACTTAAAGTCTTGCATAATTATTTAAAATACTTATTAAAAAGTTCTTTAATGAAAAATGTATACTCAACATCAGTTGTTTTTTTATCTTCTACTTCCATTAAACAAACAGGAGGAAAAAGCAAACACCAAAAATTATTTCCATTTCCTTCTCCAAGCGTAACAACAAGTGATTCATAATTTCCAGCTTTATACTTCAAGCCTTTATATACCTTTTCTGGAAAATAATTCATTCCATAATTTATTGAATATGAATAATTTACCCCTTCTAAGTTTAATTCGTCTTCAACTATTTTTTCATAAGAACTAATATCATTTTGTATAACATCTTTTACTTCTTCTTTATTTGATAATCCAACTAAAGTATCTAAAAATTTATCTTGCAATTTATTAGTCACATTTTTTTTAACCAATTGATCAAAAACACTATTACTATTTGCTATAACTCTAAATCTAATTGCATCATTTGGAATAATATAATACTCTTGTTTTTCATGTGTTAAAAACATTATTGAAATAATAATTGCTATAACAACTAATATTTTTTTCATTAAAAAATCACCCTTTATAAATTTTTTATTCAATTTCATAATGAGTGATATTACCTTTTTTTATTCAAAATTATTTAAAATAAATATATATCTATCATAATTATTTAAATCTTTTAAAGATTTAATCGTTGAATTAGGAAAAAAAGTCTTGGCAATTTCTATTACTTTTTCCTTTTCATCGTATCCTATTTCTAACGCAATAAGACTTTTTTCTTTAAGATTTTTCTTTGCCTGTTGAAGAATTTTTTTATAATACAAAAGTCCATCTTCTCCACCAAATAAAGCAAGATGTGGTTCATATTTTAACACATTAGAATCAATGCTTTTAATATCTTTTTTAGCAATATATGGTGGATTACTTACAATAACATCAAACTTACAATCTACTTTGTCTAACATATTACTTTTTATAAAATTAATACTTGCTTTATTTATTCTAGCATTTTTAATTGCAACTTTTAATGCTTTATTTGATATATCAACAGCAGTTACACTTGAAAAAGGCATTTCTTTTTTTAAAGTAATCGCAATACATCCACTACCAGTTCCTAAATCACAAATACTAATTTTTTTACTATCAAAATAATTGTTAATATAAGAAAGACATTTATCAACTAATAATTCAGTTTCTGGCCTTGGTATTAAAACGCTCTCATCAACATAAAAATCATAGCCATAAAAATTACTATAATGTAGTAAATACTGAATAGGTAGATTTGATTTAACCAGTTCTAAATATGATGAAGATATTTTATCATCAACTTCATCAATAAAAAAAAGATCAGAAAAACTACAATCTAAAAGAAAACATAAAATAGTTTTTCTTTCTTTTTCTGTATAATTTTTACCATTAGCTATTAATTCTTTAACGGTCATTACTAGCTAATTTCCTTTTTTGATCCTCGTTAATTAAGGCTTCAATTATAGGAGATAAATCACCTTCCATAACGTGATCTAACTTGTTTATTGTAAATCCTATTCTATGATCAGTAACTCTATTTTGTGGATAATTATATGTTCTAATCTTTTCAGAACGATCTCCTGTTCCTATCTTATCTTTTCTATCTTGTCCTAACTCTTCTTCTTGTCTTCTTTTTTCTTCTTCATACAACTTACTTTTCAAAATTTCTAATGCTTTTTCTTTGTTTTGAATTTGACTTCTTTCATTTTGACATGTTACAACAACTCCAGTAGGTAAATGTGTAATTCTAACAGCACTATCTGTTGTATTAACACATTGTCCACCGGCTCCACCGGAACGATAAACATCTATTCTTAAATCTTCTGGTTTTATATCAATCGATACATCATTAACCTCAGGAAGAACAGCAACTGTTGCCGTTGATGTATGAATTCTTCCACCGGATTCAGTTAAAGGTATTCTTTGAACACGATGTGTTCCACTTTCATATTTTAATTTAGAATATGCTCCATTTCCTTTAATTATAAACTCTATTTGTGAAAATCCACCATTTTCACTATCATCAGAATTAATAATATCGATTGTAAATCCTTGACTAAGACAATATTTTTGATACATGCGAAATAAATCACCAGCAAAAATATTAGCTTCATCTCCACCGGCTGCTCCTCTTATTTCCATAATAACATTTTTATTATCATTAGGATCTTTTGGAAGTAGTAGTAGTTCTAACTTTTTTTCTAAATTTTCTTTTTCTAAAGATAAACTTGCAATTTCTTCTTTTGCCATTTCTTTAAATTCAGGATCATGTAATAATAAATTATCTGATTCGATACTTTCTAAAACTAACTTATATTTTTTATAAGTATTAACAGCTTCTTCAAGATCACTTGCTTCTTTGCTTAACTCTTTTACCAAATCATAATTATTAAAAACCTCTTCACTTGCTAGTTTTTTTTCAATTTCTTCATATTTTTTTAACATTTCTTCAAGTCTATCTATCATTACTATCACCACCAATTATATTTTTATTCAGCACTATCTAGTTCTTCTTCGTCAACAATAACCAAATTTTTATATTCTTCAGTAATATCATCAACATCGTCGTCCATATTATCATCATATAATATTTCTTTTTCTTCTTCTATTTCACCATCATCTACAACATCATCAATATCAATATCATCTATTTCATCTAGCATGTCATCTATTTTTAAAGCTTTAATAGAATGATTTTCTTTTAAATCCCAATTACCGGAATCTAAAAGAATAAACCTTTGATCATTTGTTAAAGAAGTATAAAAATCTCCTATCTTATTTTCAAATTGTTTATCATCCATTTCTAGCATAGAACATATTTCTTTAAAAAGTTCTGCTGTATTAATATCTTTTTTTTCTTTTAATAGATAATAAGCAATATCATTATATGACATAAGTTCTAATTCTTCTTTAGACATTTTTCTAATATTTTTCATCTTTTACATCCTTTCTTTAGCTGTTACACCAATTAATTTTAATGCGTTTGCAATTACTATTTTGACAGCTTTTATAAGCATTATACGTTCATACGTATATTTTTCATCATCAGTTATAATTTTTTCACTACCATAATATGAGTGAAATAAACTAGAAAGTTCATAAACATAGTTTGTAATCAAATGAGGTGCATGTTTAATTGCACTTTTTTCAATAACTTTTGGAAAATCTTCTAGTTTTGATAACACATTATATGCACTTTTAGAATTAATTGTTTCAAAAACATAATCATTTTTTAAAGAAAAATCATGCTCTCTTAAAATTGAACAAATTCTAGCATGAGCATATTGAACATAATAAACAGGATTATTATTACTATTTTCATTTGCTAAATCAAGATAGCCGTTCAAAACAAAAAATCAACTGCGGAAGAACAAAAAAAGACAGAATTGAGCAAAACATAAAAAACTTTAACGGAAAACGCACAAAATCAATTTGAGTTTTTCCGAAAAGCGTTTATAGTAACGGCATACAGAGAATTCAGGCAAAAGACAGGGGAGAGTCACCAC
>CAKONT010000012.1 GCA_934097255.1 uncultured Bacilli bacterium | reverse complement strand
ATAATTGAGTATATAGATGTTAATAATTATATTCTTTTATATGTTGTATTAATTGTTATGTCGTATTTAATTAGTGTGAAGTTTGCTAAAAAATTGTTCAAAAAAAGTGCTATTTCGACATTAGTAGAGGAGGTATAGCATGATAATATTAGATAAAGTTAATAAATATTTTAACAAAGGTAAAAAACAAGAAGTTCATGTTATAAATAATGTAAGTCTAAAGCTTGCAGATAGTGGGTTAGTTGCTCTTTTAGGATCATCTGGAAGTGGAAAAACAACTCTTCTTAATGCAATCGGCGGATTAGATAAAATAAAAAATGGTAGTATTTATATAAATGATCAAAAAATAAGTAGTAAAAATTCATATAAAGTTGATAAAATTAGAAATTTAAATATTGGTTATATTTTTCAAGACTATAAATTAATTGATGATTTAAGTGTTTTCGATAATGTCAGTTTAGTTTTAAAAATAATTGGTATTAAAGATAAAAAAGAAATAAAAAAGCGTGTTGAGTATGTATTAGATAAAGTTGGAATGTTAAGATATAAAAAAAGACCTGCTGGAATGTTATCAGGTGGTGAAAGGCAAAGAGTTGGAATTGCTCGTGCAATAGTAAAAGATCCACTAATAATTTTAGCAGATGAACCAACAGGAAACCTTGATAGTAAAAATTCATTAGAAATAATGAAAATTATAAAAGCAATCTCACGTGATAAATTAGTAATATTAGTAACTCACGAACAAAGTCTAGCTAGATTTTATGCTTCTAGAATTATCGAGATAAAAGATGGTAAAATAGATAAAGACTATGAAAATAACGTTGATGATTCGCTTGATTATAGGCTAGACAATTCATTTTATTTAAAAGATTTTAAACAAATAGAAAAATTAAACTCTTCTAATTTATTAATAGATGTTTATAGCGACTGTGATAAAGAATCTGAAAAAGTAAACTTAGATATAGTATTTAAAAATGGTAATATTTATATCAAAAGTGATGATGTAAAAAAAGTAGAAGTTGTCGACGAAAATTCAAGTATTGAGTTTATAAATGATCATTATAAAAAAATAGAAAAGAAAGATATTGATAAATATGAGTTTGATTTTAAAAAAATAATTAACAATAAAATAAATAAAAAATATTCTTCTATTTTAAATCCTATAACTCTTATTATAAATGGGTTTAAAAAAGTTTTTGATTATCCATTTTTGAAAAAAATTCTTTTAGTTGGATTTTTAGTTTCAGGTATGTTTATTATGTATGCTGTAAGTAGTATCGCAAGAACTTATACATTAAAAGATGAAGATTTTATTAAATATAATAAAAATTATTTAGCTATTGAACAAAAAAAAGTAAATGTAGATGATTACTTAAATTTTGAACAAAATAAAGTAGTTAATTATATGATGCCAGGAGATTCCATAGCTTCTTTTAGACTAAAATTAAATGATTATTTTCAAACAAATAATCAAATAGTAACTATAAGTGGATCTTTATCTGACATTGATTTATTAACTAAAGATGATATTATTTTAGGAAGATATCCCGAAAATGATAATGAACTTGTTTTAGATAAAATGGTTCTAGAAAAAGCAATAAATGATAATGATATATTAACGATGGTTGGATTAAAAGATATTAATAAAATGTTAAATAGAACTCTTACTATACCTAATATGAGTGATTTTATAATAGTTGGTATAACAGATTTAGAAAGTCCATCTATTTATACAAAAAAGCAAAACTTTATAAATATTTTTGCTAATAAAGAAGATGATGGATATTATATTTATGAAGAGAAAAAAGATGGTTTAGTAGATTATATGTTATATCTTGATAAAGTCGAGTTAAAAAAGGGAAGATATCCCGAAAATGATTATGAAGTTATCGTAAATATAGAAAATGAAGAACAAATGAAATTAAATAAACAAATAGAACAAAAAGTTAATAATATTAATTTGACTGTTGTTGGTTATTATGATAGCGTAGATAATTATAATTTTTATTTGGTAAATAAAAATACGATTAAATACGATTTAATAAATAGAAGCTCTAATATAACGCTTTATGCTAAAGATAAAACCTTAGCAATTGATGAATTTAGAAAAAATAATTTAAATGTAAAAGATACATATGAATTAAGTAAAGTAGAATACAAAAATTCTTTAAAAGATCGAAATAAAAGTACTTTTATTGTTTCTAGTGTCATCATTCTTATTTCATTAATTGAAATGTTTTTAATGAGTAGATCTGCTTTTTTATCTAGGATAAAAGAAATAGGTACTTATAGAGCAATAGGTGTTAAGAAAAAAGATATATATAAAATGTTTTCAGGAGAAATATTTGCCATAACAACACTAACATCTTTTCCAGGTATATTATTTATGGCTTATTGTTTAAATATTTTATCTAATGTTCCTTATTTGGGTTCTATGTTTGTAATTAATCCTTTTATTGTTCTTTTATCGATAATTTTTGTATATATGTTTAACTTTATTATTGGTCTTATTCCGGTATTTAATGTAATAAAAAAATCTCCTGCTAGTATATTATCAAGAATAGATGCGGAATAATAATAAAATAAAAAAAGTTTTTAAATCAAAATAAAAATTTGTTTTTATCATATATTTATTATAGAGGGGGTGAAGTATGAACGAGTTAAATAATGTTTCAACGGCATCAGGCAATTATAATAATATCCCAACATCACTTACTTCGAATCTTTCAGTTGTTAATATTGTTGAGGGACTTTCACTAAAAAAGGAAGCGGATAAAAAAAATTGGAGTGATGGCAATTTAACTTATACTATAACAATTGAAAATAACACCGAGACTTCTTATGAGAATCCGACGGTAACAGATGTTATTGATACCGGTTTAGTTTCTTTTGTTACGGGAAGTGTTAAAATTAATAATGTTTTAGCAACTGAAGGACAATATAATTATGATACAGATTCACATAAACTTACTGTAACGCCCGGTACAGTTTCAGAAAATTCTACGACCACTATAACATTTAGTGTTAAAAAAAAAACGTAACCAATTCTTTATAATGAAAAATCGATGTAAAATATTTTATGGTGAAGAGTATGAATTAGAAAGTAATACTGTAACTGTTGTTAGTCCTATCAACAAGCGTTTTAGAAATGGTTTTGGTTGTGGAACACCATATTGGCGAAGTTAAAAAATCACTAATAGTGATTTTTTTAATTTTATGAAAAAATTAGTTAATAACTTTTTAGATTTTTTTGATATAATTATAGTATAAAAAGGTTAGGGGTTAGAATGAAAAAGAAAAAAAACCAGTTTTTTCGAGTAATAATATCTATTATAATTGTTATTTTTTTCTATATTTATGGTTTTAATAAAGAAAAAATAATCGCTTCTTTAAAAAAACATTTAAATATATTAGAGTCATATTCTACTATTACATCGTATGATATAGATGATATACCACCTTATTCTGATTCGATGTATGTTTATTTAAATGATAACAATCCTTCTTTTAAGGAAGAAGATTTTGTTACTATTTCATTTGAAAAATATAGTGATTTAGATTATTTAAAAAGATGTGGTGTTGCTTATGCTAATATTGGAACAGATATTATGCCTACTGAAAAAAGAACTTCTATTTCTAATATCAAGCCAACTGGATTTACTGTCAAAAAATATGATTTTATAAACGGAAAATATTTATATAATAGATGTCACTTAATTGCTTATATGTTAACTGGTGAGAATGCAAATGAAAAAAATTTAATTACTTGTACAAGAAGTATGAACGTTGATGGAATGTTAATGTTTGAAGAAAAGGTTTTTAATTATGTAAAGGAAACTAATAATCATGTTTTATACCGTGTTACTCCTGTTTTTTATCAAGATGATTTAGTTGCTAGAGGAGTACAAATAGAGGCTTGTTCTGTTGAAGATAAATGTGATGCAATAAAATTTAATGTTTTTATTTATAACGTTCAAGAAAATATAAGAATAGATTATAAAACCGGTGATAGTTATTTATTGGAAGGTGGGTGATTTTAATGAAAAAAGATGAACATTGTGGAGTAAAAGAAATATTTGGAGCAGTTCTTGGGGCTATTATTTTTAGTCTTCCTTGGGTTTTAGTTTATGTTTTCCTAAATTATATTTTGTCTATTTTGGCATTTATAACTGCGATAGGTTCTTTAAAATTTTATAAACTTTTCGGTGGCAAAGTAAATAAAAAAACGGGAATTGTTATTACTTGTTCATCAATATTTGCTATTTCTCTTGCAACTTTTGTATTTATACCAATTTTATATATTTATAAAGAAGCAAATGTAATTGATTTTAACTATTTCTTTTATATTTACAGTAAAGATTTGTTTTTAAGTGCCATAATAAAAGATTATGTAATTTCAATATTATTTACATTTTTAGGAATAAGTGGTGTTATTAAAAGTATTAATTTTGAAGCTTACAAAGTAACTAGCGATTTAGTTGATGTTTCTTTGCTTGACTTTGATGATAAGGTTTCATATATTTATAAAATATATGAAAAATATAATGCTTTTGATAAAAAAAGTGCGATCCCAAAATCTATTTTATTGGAAGAATTAAATGTAGCAGACAAATTTAATTTTGTTAATTATATGATAAAAAGTGGTGTTATTATATCTAGATTTAATAAAACGTATTTTGATAAGGATATATTAAAAGACGAAAATAAATGTAAAAAGAATGCTAAAAAAAGAAATATTAAAATAATTTTACTAAGTATTGTTATATCACTATTTGTAATAATATTAATGTTTTTGCCTACAATATTAACTTCTAAAGATAATGATAGTAATTCCACTCATAATACTAAGGATATAAAAGATAAATCGTATGTATATAAAAATATTTCAATAGTATTACCAGAAACATTTAAAAAATATGAAGAAAATGAAGATGATATTTCGTATTTAAATTATGGACAAGGCGAAGTATACCAAGTAATACTAAGTGAAGTGAATTTAGAACTTGACGATGAAAAAATTAATTATTATCAAGATGGTTATTATAAATCGTTAGAAAATGATTTTAATATATTAGAACAAAACGATATACAAATATCTAATTTATCAGGTAAGTCATATTTTATAAGATCTATAAATTTCCAAGATGAATATTATGTTTCTAATATTTTATTTGGAAGAGATAGAATATATATTATTATGTATTTTACTAGAATGGAAGAAAAAGATGATTATTCTTATAAAATAAATGAATTTAAAAAACAAATAAAAATTTATAATAATACCGTGTTATTTAATGAAAAAGAAAAGGAGCAATTTTAAGTGGATAGAAATTTATTATTAATTATTGTTATATTTTCATCAATTATTATAACTTTTGGATCTCAACTATTTATTACGATTATATATGGAATTTATTCAAAATATGAAAATAAGAAAAAAATAAATGGTAAAGAGGCAGCAAAAAAAGTTTTAGAAAGTAACAATTTATCAGATATAAATATAGAAGAAGTATCTGGTTATTTGAGTGATCATTTTGATCCAAGAAATTTAGTTATTAGATTATCAAGAAATAACTATCAAAATGATTCCATAGCATCTGTTGCTGTTTCATGTCATGAATGTGGTCATGCTATTCAAAACAGTGAAGGTTATAAATTTATGAGGATTAGATCAGCTATTATACCATTTGTTAATTTTTCATCATCTTTTGGATATATTGCTATTTTAATAGGTTTTCTTTTTGATTTTTCATCATTATTTTATTTAGGAATTTTTTTTGAAGTAGTAATTTTATTATTTCAAATTATAACTTTGCCAGTTGAATTTGATGCTTCTAAAAAGGCATTAAAAGAAATAGAGAAGAATAACTTATTAGAAAAAGATGAATTAAAGAAAGGAAGGCTTGTTTTAATAGCAGCTGCATTAACTTATGTTGCAAGTGTTGCGACAACTATTTTAGAAATGCTTAGATTAATTATATCTTTTTCAAGTAGAAAAGACGATTAAATATTTAAAGAAATAATAACAAATAAAATGCCAATTATAAAAAATGTAATAAAACTTTTGTAATCTTTGTAAGATAATGCTTCTTTTGCTAGTGAAAAAGTAGAAATATAAATCATTATTCCAGCGATTAAAGAAAATAAAAAACCTAAGGTTAAGTTATTGATATAAGGCATTAAAAAAGCTTTTGCTAAAATAGCACCTAATACTTCAGACATTCCAGAAATAAGGGTATAGATAATACCTTTATTTTTATTTCTTGTGGAATAATAAATTGGTAAAAAAATACTTATTCCTTCAGGAATATTATGAAGAGCAATTGCAATTGCAAGTTTTGTCCCGACTGTGATATTGTTTGAAGATGTTATATATGTTGCAATTCCTTCTGGTATATTGTGTAAAATAATTGCAATCATTGAAATTATTCCTGTTTTATATAGTGATCCATTTTTATTTTCTGGAATTAAATTGTCTATTAATTTAGATAAAAAAATGCCAACAAAGATAAATAATATTAGATTTAGATAGACTAATTTGTTATTAAAAATACTAGATAAGTATTCAATTGACAAAGGAATTAAGTCAAGTATTGAAATAAAAAGCATTACTCCCGCTGCAAAAGATAACGAATAAATTAATATTTTTTTATTTTCTTTAAAAACGAGTAGTAATAAAGCTCCCATAAGAGTTGACATTCCTGATAAAAAGGTAATAACGAATGCTTTGCTAATCATTTTAAATTCCTCTTTTCAATACTAAAATATATGCTAAAAATAAATAAAAGAGTAAAAAAAACACTTTTCTTGTGTTTTTATGATGTTACTATTTCTCCATCCATACCAATTACATTTATTTTAATTTTAAATTTTCCACCTGGTTTTGAGTATGAATGTTCATTATTATTTTCCAAGTAAGATCCAGATAAATCTTTATTAACCCACATTCTAAAACGATAATATTTTGTTTGGGTTATGTTTTTATTACTTTCATCAAAATTAAATGTTCCTTGATCTAATACGTAATTATTTTTGGTATTATCAACTGTAAATGTAGTAAGGTCATAAGAATCAATTTCTGAAGCAAGAGTAGGTCCTAATACTATCTTTTCATTTGCTATTAAACCATTTTCACTATCAACTTTTGTAAGATACATTTTTATATCACTTTTATCAAATTCTGTTAAAGTGTCAATTGTGTAATAAACATAATACTTAATTGCATAAGGAGAAGTTACATTAGCACTAATTGCAAACTGGTAATACTCAGCACTTACTTTAGCAACTTCATCTGTTTTATATTCATCATCAACTATATTTAAAGAATTTTCTCCTTCCAAATACGTAAATGTCAAAGTACCTGGTTTTATTCCTATTTTTTGACCAGTATTACTGTATGAGAAAATAGCAAGCGTTACTCCTGTTATTAGAAAAAACATGCCAATAACTAATATTATTACACTTAATTTTAATCTTTTTTTCTCTAAAAAAGTGATTTTTTCGTTTTTCATTTATTATCACATCCTAAATATATAATCATTTTTTTAAAATCTTATCAATAAATACTTTATTTCAAAACTTATTTTATAAATCTTAGTTTATATTTAAAATAATAGAAATAGTTAGACAATAGTTCACATTTTTAAAAATAAATAAAAATTTGTTAAATTTTGCTAAATATCTTGATTTTCTTACCTTTACATGATAATTTATATATGTAAGCATTGTATATGAAGGGTAAACCTCTATAACAAATGAATGCTTTAAAATTTATGGGAGGTAAAGAAATTGAAAAAAGTTGAATTAGTAGAAGCTATCGCTACAAAAGCAGGTTTAACAAAAGCTGATGCAACTCGTGCTTTAGATGCAACTTTAGAAGCAATTACATGTGCTTTAGCAAAAGGGGATAAGATTCCTTTAGTTGGATTTGGAACATTTGCTGTTTCAAGAAGAGAAGCTAGAACTGGACGTAATCCTCAAACAGGTGCAGAAGTTGAGATTCCTGCAAGAAATGCTGTTACTTTCAAAGCTGGATCTGCTTTAAAAGACTCTGTTAATTAATAAAAAAGGCCTTTCTTTGGCTTTTTTTTATTTTCTTTTTTTGATATAATTTATGTGGAGGTTTATATGTTAGATAAAGAGATTGTATCAATTTTAGATAAACTAGAACAAAATGGTTTTAAAGCATATATAGTTGGTGGATTTGTTAGAGATTTTTTATTAAAAAAAGAAAGCAAAGACATAGATATTGCAACATCTGCCAAAGTTAAAGATCTAATTGAAATTTTTAAAGAATATAACCCAATATCAGAAGGATATGGTAGTGTAGCGATGTCTATTTCTAATTATTCTTTTGAAATAACAACTTTTAGAAAAGAACTAAGTTATAAAGATAATCGCTTTCCTGATAAAATAGAATATATTACATCACTAGAAGAGGATTTAAAAAGAAGAGATTTTACTGTTAATTGTATTTGTATGGATAAAAATGGCAATATAATCGATTTTTTAAATGCCAAAAAAGATTTACAAAAAAGAATAATAAAATCTGTTTCCAATCCATATATAAAATTAGAGGAAGATGCCCTAAGAATAATGCGTGCTATAAGATTTGCTACGATTTTAAATTTTAGAATTGATGAAGAATTAAAAAAGGCAATAATAAAAAATAAAGAATTATTGAGAAATTTATCGTATGATCGAAAAAAAGAAGAGTTAATTAAAATATTTACAAGCGAACATAAAAAATATGGAATAAAACTTTTAAAAGATTTAAAATTAATAGATGTTCTTGAATTAAAAAATATTGATACTGCTTTACTTACTAATGATATAATTGGTATTTTTGCAAGTGTTATGGCAAGTAAAAATTATCCTTTTACGAGAAATGAAAAAGATTTAATTAAAGAAATTAATGAGTTAATGTGCGAAGATTTAAATGATAATTATGTTTTATATAAGTATGGTATTTATTCTTTAAGTATTGTTTGTGATTTGAAAAGATTAAACAAGAAAAAAATAATTGAAAAATATAATAAGTTACCTATAAAAGATCGAAAAGAAATTAAAATAACAAGTGAAGAAATATGTGAAATTTTAAATAAAAAACCAGGTGCTTTTCTAAAAGAAATGTATAATAATATAGAAATGCTTATTATAAGAAATGAATTAAATAACGAGTATGAAGATATTAAAACTTATATTTTAAGTTCTACTTTAGTTGTTTAAAGAAAGGAAGTAAGTTATGAACACAGATATTGTATATGAACTGTTAATTCCTCAAAATATTAATATTTCAAAATACTTATTAAAATATAAAAAAGAATTAAAAATAAGTTCTGATGAGGTTATTTTTTTATCTTGGATTATGAATAATGGTGAAAGAATTGTTTTTAATATTGAAAAAATAAACAGTGAGTTATATTTTGATAGTAATATTATTATGTTAACAATTCAAAGTTTAATCGAAAAAAAACTTTTAGAAATGAAAGTTATAAAAAATAAAGATGGTATAATGAATGAGTATTTGGATATAAATCTTTTATATGTTAAGTTAGTTGCTTTAATAATTGATAGCAAGAAGTCTTCTGAAAAAGAAAATTCTTCTTCAAAAATATATGAAGTAATTGAAAAAGAATTTGGTAGGATGTTGTCACCGATAGAATATGAAACAATTAAAAATTGGATTGATTCTAATATTGATGAAAGTTTAATTAAAGAAGCGTTAAAAGAAGCAGTTTTAAACGGAGTAAATAATTTAAAATATATCGATAAAATCCTATATGAGTGGAGTAAAAAAGGGTATAAGACTTCTGGTGATGTTAAAAAAAGGACAAATTATAAAGAAGAAAAAGTAGATTTATTTGATTATGATTGGTTAGATGATAATGAGTAAGGAAAAAGAAATTAAAAATTATTTAAATGACTTATTTTTAAATAATACAATCGAACTTTTATATACAAAAGACTATGAGTTATTAATTGCAGTTATGTTAAGCGCTCAAACAACAGATAAAAGAGTAAATAAAGTTACAAGGGTTTTATTTGATAAATATAAGTCTTTAAATGATTTAAAAAATGCTTCTTTAAGTGATGTGAAAGATATTGTATATCAATTAGGAAATTATAATAAGAAAAGTAAAGCTGTTATAGAAATTGCATCTATTCTTTTAGATAAATATGATGGTAAAGTTCCAAACGATAGAAAGTCTTTAGAAAGTATGCCTATGGTTGGTAGAAAAACGGCTAGTGTTGTTTTATCGACACTTTTTAATGTCCCCGAAATAGCTGTTGATACTCATGTTTTTAGAGTTTCTAAAAGACTTGCTATTACTTCTTTAGATGATGATGTTTTAGAAACAGAAAAAAAATTACAGAAATTTTTTCTTATTGAAGATTGGAGTAATATTCATTATAAATTAGTTCTTTTTGGTAGATACTATTGTTTAGCAAAAAATCCGAAGTGTGAAACTTGTAAATTAAAAAAGTATTGTATAGAAAATAAAAAAGTAGATTAAAAATAAAACAGCAACAACTTTTTTAATTTTTTTAATATATATTTAAAAAATTTGTTCAAGGAAGTTAATTGCAAAAAAAAGTATATTTTGCTATAATTATTATGAAAATAGGAGGTTCCCCTATGGATGATAAAAAACTTAGAAAAGTATACATTTTCTTTGGCGTGATATTAATTTTTTTAGGTGTTTTTTTATTGCTTAGCAATTATTTTTTATCGAAACGTCAATTAGCATACGATGAAATAAGCCTTGCTTTATCTTCTCTTCCATCAAATTTAGATGAAGATGATATCAAAGAAGATCCCTCTTCTAATAAAGATGATGATAAAGAAGAAACTCCAGATAATAATCAAACTCCAGAAGAAGTACCGAAAGAAGAAAAATCAATATACGAAACTGAAAGTATGTATGATGGATTACTTAGTAAAAATTATTATATTGGGAAGCTCGTTATTCCTAAAATAAGTTTTGCTAAAGGATTTGCATCTATTGGAAGTTATCAAAATGATTTAAATAAAAACATTGCAGTTATTCCTCAATCTAGTTATCCTGATGTTATTAATGGCAATTTTATTTTAGCAGGACATTCTGGTAGAAATTATTTAAGTTTTTTTAATAATTTAGATCAGTTAGTAAATGGTGATATTGCTTATGTTTATTATAATGGATATAAATATACTTATACTTTAGTTAATGTATATAGAGAAGATAGAAATCCAAGACTTAAAATATATCGCGATCAAAATAAAACAACAATGACTTTGATAACTTGTTCAAGGCATGATAATTCAAAACAATTGGTATTAGTATTTGAACAAATATAATGTTTGAAAGGAGGAGTATTAATATATGGAACCAATAAGTATGATAGATAGATTAAAAATGTTGTTACAAATAATTACAGATTCGCCTTTTTTTGTAATGATTTTTCTAGCATCAATTTTCACATTAATCATTTTAATTATTAATGTAAAAACAAAAAAAAGAATTATTAAATCTATATCAGCAGTTATTTATATTTTAATAATTGGTTTTGTTTTCTATAAATATGGAAAGCCAATATTGTTACTAGGTGATACAGTAATTGATAAAATATTTATTGTAATGTATTTTCCAAGTGCAATATCTTATACTTGTATGATTGTTTTATCAATTTTATTTCTAATCTATGTTTTTGTTGATAAAAAAATAAGTAAAGCAAGTAAATATATTAGTACGACGTGTTTTGTTTTTATTTCGTTTTTATTTATTTTAACTCTTGATACGATTATATCAGAACAAATAGATATAACAAGTAAAGTTTCAATTTACGAAAGTAGTGCACTTGTTATTTTAATCCAATCAAGTACGATTTGTTTTTTTGTCTGGTTAATTAGTTTATTTATTATCATGGTTGTTAATTTATTAGACAAAAGATATATTGATCAACTTGATCCTAAAAAATATAATAAAGACGCATTTAATAAATTAAGAGTTGAAAAAAACTTTGATAATAAGGACTTAAAAAAGTCTAAAGTTGAAGATATAAAGTTATTGTCAGAAAGTGAATTTAAAACGTCTTTTAACAAATATAAAAAGACAAAAGAAGATGAAATTGTAAAATATGTTGATGAATAATTTTGCTTGCTAAAAGAAAATGTTTATTATATAATATCTAAATGAAAGAGGGAGGATTAAATATATGGAAGATAAAAAAAATGTATTTAATGTAGAAATAAAAATAGAAAAAGAAGAATTTGAAAAAGCATTAGATAAAGCTTTTAATAAAAAAAGTAAAGATGTAAAAGTCGATGGTTTTAGAAAGGGTAAAGTACCTAAAGATATATATTTAAAAAAATTTGGTAAAGAATCTCTTTATATGGATGCTGTTGATGTTTTATTACCAGAAGCATATGAAAAAGCTTTAAAAGAAGGTAATTATGAACCAATCATAGAACCAAAAGTTGATTTAAAAAGTATTGATGAGAATGGTTGTGTTTTTTCATTTGTAATAACTACTAAACCTGCGATTGATATTAAAAAATATAAAAATTTAAAAGTTAAAAAAGAAGAAGTTAAAGTATCAAAAGAAGAAATTGATGCTGAAATAGAAAATATGCTTAATAAATATAGCGAACTTGTAGTAAAAGAATATGGCACTGTTTCAGAACACGATATTGCTGTTATTGATTTTGAAGGATTTAAAGATGGCAAAGCATTTGATGGTGGAAAAGCAGAAAATTATTCCTTAGAAATTGGTAGCGGTACATTTATTAAAGGATTTGAAGAACAAATAATTGGAATGAAAAAAGATGAAGAAAAAGACATCATGGTTACTTTCCCAGAAGATTATGGAGCAAAAGATTTAGCAGGTTGTGAAGTTTGTTTTAAAGTAAAAGTAAACGAAATAAAAGAAAAAGTAAAAAGAGAACTTGACGAAGAGTTTTTTGAAGATTTAGGAATGGATGGCGTTAATTCAAAAGAAACTTTAGAAGAAAATGTAAAAAAGACTTTAGAATCT
>CAKONT010000011.1 GCA_934097255.1 uncultured Bacilli bacterium | reverse complement strand
TGGATACGAAACAGTATAAACAATAAAACTATTAAAAGGTACTGTTGACATATATCTACCAGATATAAAATATTATAGTGACGAAAAAGCCATAAAATATTCAAATGCTCCTAATTATTTTAAAATAGCTACATCCGCACTACAAGAGATGTATAACCAAGTTGGAAAAGCAAAATTTAACAAAGATAACATAATGATTAAAGGTGTTCTTGTAAGACATTTAATGCTTCCAAATATGAAAGAAGACTCTAAAAAAATAATCGAATATTTGTATAATACTTATAAAGATAATATTTATATAAGTATTATGAATCAATATACACCAATGAAAAAATACAAATTTAATGAACTAAATCAAACAATTGACAACAATTCATATGACGAAGTTATCAACTATGCGTATGATCTTGGTGTTAGAAATGCCTATATTCAAGAAGGTGGAACTTGTGATAAGTCATTCATTCCCGATTTTAAAAGTCAAAACTTTTAGTAATCTATTCATTTTTTCACCTCGAAAAAAGATTAACAAACTTTTTTTAGCATTGCAAATGAAAGAAAAAATGTTTTTTTAAAAGTATTTATATAAAAAAGACAATTTCTTTTTAACAAAATTGTCTTTTTTATATAATTTTTTATTTGTAATTATATATTTAGTAAAATTTAAAAAAGCAAGAAATTTTTTCTTGCTATATCTATATAAACGCTTAAGCCTAAAGCGAAAAGCGCTCTAATATATATTATGGAACAATTTTATAATATGTTACATTTTTTTAAAAAACTATTTCATTAAAGTATTTTTCGCTTTTGCTTCATTTTTATAATCATCAATTATTTGATAGGCTTTTTGGTAATCTATTTTATTATAATATAAAACTTTCTTACCAATTCCGAGTGCTCCTGAAAAATCATCCATATGGGCGTAATATTTATCTCTAAATTCTTTTTCAACTACTTTCAATATTTCTAAATATAATTTTGCGGCAGAATCACCAAGTTCTTCTTTTAAAAATTCTACTTCTTTTTTACGGTCATGAATAAAAGCAAGTTTTGTAACAACATCTTCCCCAAATAAATTCATTAATTCATAAACTAAACGAACTTCCTTTGGATATCCACAAGAATTAGTTCTAAGATTATATTTTTTTGCAACCATCCTTGTTAGTAATTCGTTTAAACCCTCTTTTAGTGCACTACTTCCATCGCTACCACAAAAGTGCATAGTTTCGTGTAACAACAAATCATCATAATACCCATAAGCATTAGTACCGCTTATAAAAACATGAGTTAAATACGTTAAATATGTATTATTGTTAATTACTAAATTGTCATCATTATACGCTTTATGATTTTTATTAATCCCATATCCCGGTATTTTACTTACTTGATTTAATATTTTATCTGCACATAATGGCATACAAATTTCTTCTTGTTCTACTGCATAAGCATTAACACTACCATAATCATATATCTTTAATATTTTACTAAAATCCGTTATACTATTTAAATAATTTAAAACATCAATAGGCATATAAGAACCATACTCATCCTTTATTATAGAAATATACTGTTTAATTTTCTCAGTCAAACGTTCATGTACTTCCATCATATTTAACTCTTTCATAAAAAAGCACCACCTATTATTATTTTAACATATCAAATAGTTTCCTTTCAATATTTCAAAAATGACATAAAAGACTCTTAAGGATTACAAGTTTTAATTATATATCCATTTTTATTTAATTTTACTTTAATACTTCCATCCATATCAGTTCTATATATTTTGGAATTACTTAAAGTATCTAAAACTGATTTCTTTGGATGATTATATTTATTATTTTCACCGACACTTATTAAACTATATAAAGGGTTAATACTATATATAAATTTCATACTTGATGATGTATTCGAGCCATGATGTCCAACCTTTAAAAAATCTATATTTTCTAATTTATATTTTTTTAGTATATCTTTTTCCTTTTCAACTCCGGCATCCCCCATAAACAAAAATTTATAATTTTGATATTTAAAATAAATTACATTTGAATTATCATTTTCATTATCATATTCTTTAGTATTTAAAAACTGAAGTTTATATTTCCCAATACTCACTTCATTAACACATGAATAATATTTTATATTCTTATTTTCTAATACTTTTATTAAATTTTTTTCTAAATTATTAAAACTTCCACAATTAAATATAACTTTATCTACCTTAAAATTATTAACTAAATAAATAGACTCCCCCATATGATCATAATCTCCATGTGTAATTATTAAATTATCCAGTTTTTTTACTCCTATTGACTTCAAATATGGCACTATTTTGTTTTTAGCAATACCATAATTATTGTCATTTGTTGACATGACAACACCACCTGTGTCTATTAATGTTGACGTGTTATTTACTGACAAAAAAATACTGTCTCCTTGCCCAACATCAAAAAAAGTTACATAATCAAATCTACTTGTTTTAAAGAAATAATTGATAATTAACAATAAAATTAGAAACATATAATTTCTCTTTTTATTATTTATCATTCCTAAAAAAAATATAGTTATAAAAACATAATATAATATAAATATTAACACATTTATTTTACAAAACGAAAAAGTTAAAATGTCAATTTTCGACAAAAAAAGAGATATTTTTTCTAAAATTAGTGTAAAAATATAAAGAATTATGTCAAAAAACGGCAAACAATAACTTATTATTACAAGCGGTAAAATAATACTTGATATATATGGCACAAAAAAAAGATTATAAATAACACCCATAAAATTCAAACTATAAAAATTTTTAATTGTAATAGGAATAGATACTAAAAAAGAAATAAAAGATATTAAAAAAAGTTTATAGATTTTATTATCTACTCTATTTAAATAATCGCCCATTAAAATTAGAGATAAACTAATTATAAAAGAATATTGAAGTCCTATATCAAAAACACAATAAGGATTAAAAAAAATCATAATAGCAAGAGATAAAAGAAGTAAGTTAGATGATTTTATATGAAAATAATATTTTTTGTTAATAAGTAAAAATATATTAAATAACGAACTTCTAACAACAGATAAACAAAAAGATGTTAAAAACATATAAAACAAAAGAAATAATATTTTAAAATTAGTTCTTTTTTCTTCCTTTATTTTGATTCTTTTTAAGATTTTTTCTAAAATTTTTAAAAATACACTAACATGTGTCCCTGAAATGGCAAATAAATGACTTATTCCATTCATTCTAAATGAAGTAACAAGATTTGAATTTAAATAACTATTATCTCCAAATAAAAGAGAACTTATATAAGGATAACTTCTTTTTAGTTTGAATGCTCTTAGAAGTAAGTGATTTTTTATTATATAAAAAACATTTTTATTTTTTTTTACTAATTCTATTTTATTTATCGATATTACTTTATTTATCTTTTTATATTTTAAATACTTTTTATAATTAAATGTATTTTCTACTGTATTATTAGTAATCTTTTTATCTTCATATTCTACTAAAATGATATCTCCTAAACCATATTCTTTTAAAAATAATTCTTTTTGATAATTTTTATCGTCAATATAATAAAATCCTAATATTTTTTCTTTTTCTTTTAAGATTAGTTTATAACCATAATCTTTATTTTCTATATCTATTATTTTGGCTTTCATTTTATTTTGATAAAAATTATCTTTTTTTATAGAGAAAAAAAGTGTAAAAAGTAAAAACATAACACTAATTAAAAATATAATATAAAAGATACTATCACGTAATAATAAGATCCTTAATTTGAGCATATAAAGATTCTCCAATGCCTTCAACTTTAGTTATTTCTTCAATACTTTTAAATGGGCCATTATTTGTTCTATAATTAATAATATTTTCTGCCTTCATTTTGCCTATTCCAGGTAACGTCATAAGCTCTTCAACACTACTATTATTAATAGATATTTTTGATGTAGTAGATTGTTCTTCTTCTATACAACAATTATACTTACTAGATTCCTTTAAACAAATATCAGCTGCAATACGCTCTTCTTCTTTTTCTTTTAAAAGATTATTTATTTCATCAGTTGTATTAATAACAATAACCATTTCATCTGTTAATCTTTTACTTAAGTTTATATTTTTAGTGTAAGCATTATCAAGCAATCCATCAGCAATTTCTATCGCATCACTTACTCTTTTTTCATCTGTTAATTCATATGTGCCTGGACTATTTACCGCACCCTTTATATCAATTACGACCTTATTTATTTCTTTTTTATCAGTTGATTTTTCTTCTTTTAAAGAAGAAGTATTTGAACTACTATTAATTTTTAAACTAAAATAATAAATAGTAAAACCTTCCATTACCAAAACAATAACAATTATAATAATAAAACTATATAATAACAATTTATTATCTTTTATTTCATCTATAAAATTTGCCATAATAAAAATAACCTCCTAAAAGATTATTTTTATTTTTTTATATTAAACCTAAATATTTTTATTATTTTCATAATTTATTCTTTGAACAATTGACAAAGCAGTAACCAAACTCACAGTAAAACTACCACCGTAGCTCATAAAAGGAAGTGGTACGCCTGTGATTGGAATTATTCCCATTACACCACCAAGGTTAACAATAATATGTAAAAATATATAAAAAGAGATTCCGTAACACATAAGAGCATGACTATCATTTTTAGATCTTTTACCTGCTAAAACTATTCTAGTTAACACAAAAATATAAAATAATATTAATATTATTCCAAATATAAATCCTAATTCTTCAACTAATATAGCAAAGATAAAATCTGTATGTGATTCAGGCAAATACAAATATTTTTGTGTACTATTTCCTAAGCCTTTTCCAAAAAGTCCTCCCCCATTTATAGCAATGATACTATTGCATACTTGGTTTCCTTCGTCTAAATATCTACCACAAGGGTCATGTATATCAAACCTTGCTAGTTTATCTTTACTTATTATTTTTAAAGAATCGGTTGCAACAAGAAAAATTACCGTAGACATTAAAATAGCTCCTGTTAATATGATTCTTGTCTTAAATTTTTTTGATACATTAGAAATCAAGAACAAAAAAAATGATAAAGTGAGTAAAATAGCAGCGGTACCGTAATCATTTTGACTAATTATTATAAAAGTTATGGCACCGATTATTAGTAAAGAAAAAAAGTTTCTTTTATTATTAGATAATTCTTCGCTTGTTGCTTGACCATAGAAAATACTTAAATAGATAATCATCGCAATTTTAGCAAATTCACTAGGCTGAATTCCAAAAGGACCTACTCTAATCCAACCATAAGTTTGATTTATAGCTACTGAATAAAAAAGAGCAACAAGAAGCAATGAAACAACTGCTATAAGCATGGGATAAATTAGCCTTTTATATTTATTTGTCGGTACTCTAATTATTACGTTAAACCAAATAAAACCTATAAATAAAAAAAGTATCTGTCTTTTAAAATAAACAGCAGCACTAAGTCCATCGACAATTGAGGAAACACTCGATGCTGAAAAAACCATAACAGAACCAAAAACAAATAAAATAATAGTTGCTATAAACAATTTTTTATCAATATACTTTAAATACTTTTTCATATCTATCCTCCCTTATATAATAACATAAATTAAGGAAAACATAAAACTTTATTATAAAATTTGGGATTTTGTAATGTCAAAACTTTACTTAATACAATAAACTATATTAGATAACAAAGGAGGATGTTTTTATGTATTATTATGGTAACTCTTACGGTTATGGTAATTCCGGAAGTTGCTGCAACGCTCCAGTTACTACTTATGCGTGCGGTGGTTCTGGATACGGAAACAATTACGCAATTATTTTAGTTTTGTTCATCTTATTAATAATCATTATCGGTGCCAGAAATTGGAATTACTAGATTAAAGGGAAATAGTTAAAATATAAAAACTATTCCCTTTTTTCACATTTTGTGGTAAAATATACTTAATTTTGAGGTGGTAAAGGTGTTAGCGTGTAAAGATATACTAGACGAAAAAGATAAAAGACTAAGACAAGTGAGCAAAGAAGTAACATTTCCATTAACTGATGAAGATAAAAAAGCAATTGATTTAATGGTGGAATATCTAACAAATAGTCAAATAGATAAGCTTGCTAAAAAATATAAATTAAGACCAGGTATGGGCTTTTCAGCTGTACAACTTGGTATTTTAAAAAGATATATAGTAATAGTTCACGAACAAGAAATAAAAGAAACATTTAAAAACTATATAGTCATTAATCCAAAAATTGTTAGTACATCTGAAGAAATAATTTATGTTGATGAAGGAGAAGGATGTTTAAGCGTTAATCGTGAAGTAGAAGGAATTGTAAAAAGATATGCCAGAGTAACTGTTGAAGGATACGACATTGAAGGTAAAAAAATTAGAATCCGTGCCAGAGAAGAATTATCTGTTGCTTTTCAACACGAAATTGATCATTTAAACGGAATACTATTTTACGATAGAATAGATAAAAAAGACCCATATAAAGATGCTGATAAATATAGATCGATATAAGTCTTTTTTATTTTTTTACTTACATTATTTTAAAAAAAATGATAAAATACAAATAACAGGAGGGATATTGGGATGTATAAAATAAATGATTATGTCGTATATAAAAGAGATGTTTGTATAGTAAAAGATATTAAAGATAATTATAGGAATAACGAAGGATACTATATTTTATATCCAATAGATGATGATTCTTTAAAAATAGAAGTTCCAATTTCTAATAAACAGGGATTTCTAAGAAACTTAATTACATATGACGAAGCAATTGATTTAATTAACTGTATACCAAAAATTGAAACAATTTCTTGTAATGACAAATTATTAGAAGCTGAATACAAAAATTTACTTAACTCGTTAAATCATAAAGATTTAATAAAAATTATTAAAACAAGTTATACTAAAAATAAAGAAAGAATAGACAATAAGAAAAAGATTATTAGTCGTGATGAAAAATATTTTAAATTGGCAGAAAAATATTTATATAACGAACTTTCTATTGTTTTAAATAAAACAATAGAAGAAACAAAAGAATTCATACAAAAAAAAGCTTATGACTTTGATACTTACGTTGTCAAAGAGTAATAAGCTTTTTTATTTTGACATAATACTAAGTGCTTTCTTTGCTGCTTCTTGTTCTGCTTGTTTTTTCGAACTACCGATACCTTCACCAAGAACAATATCATCAACTAAAACAGCAACTCTAAAAGATCTATTGTGTGCTGGACCAGATTCATCTAGTAATACATATTCGACAGATTTTTTATTCGTTTGAACAGCTTCTTGTAATGCAGATTTGTAATCACTAAACAATAAAATATCTTTATTTTCAATATATGGAACTACTATTTTCAATATATAATCTTTTGTTTTTTCAAATCCCTTATCCAAATACATTGCAGCAACAAAAGACTCAAATACGTCAGAAAGTATCGCCTTTTTTTTATCCCCACCGGAATGTTTTTCACCAATGCCTAATTTTATATAGTCACCAAAACCTAAATCATTTGCATACTCATACAAAGCATTTTCACACACATAGCTAGCTCTTATTTTAGTCATTTCTCCTTCTTTGTATAAATTACTTTTAAAAAGATAATCAGATACTAATAAGTCAACAATGGCATCTCCTAAAAATTCCAACGTTTCATAAGATTTTAAATTATTTTCATAAGCATATGACGTATGTGTAAATGCTTGTTCGAATAATTTTATATTGTCTGTTTTTACATCAAGTTTTTCTAATAGTTCACTAACGTTTTTCATAAAATATCACCACTTAAAATATATCATACTTTTTAAAAAAATTACACTCTTAGTTGATAAAATAGTGTTTTAATAGTAAAATATTATCAGGTGGATAAATGAAATATATTATTATATTCTTAATAAAAGTATATCAAAAAATACCTGGTCCATGGCACGACTGTTGCAGATTCGAACCAAGTTGCTCTAATTATGCAATAGAAGCTTTAGAAGAATATGGATTTTTTAAAGGCAGCATATTAAGTTTTAAAAGAATTTTAAGATGCAATCCTCTTAACAAAGGAGGATATGATCCAGTTTTAAAAAAGGAGGTAAAAAAATGAAAAAAAAGATGTTTTTATTGCTGATAATGATAGTTTTATTTACAGGATGTATTAAAGTAAATGATATGGACGATATTGATATTATAACAACCATATATCCAATTGAATATGTATCAAATCGTATTTACGGAGAACATTCAAATATTTCTAGTATCTATGCAAGAGGCACAAATACAAAAGAAGTAGAATTCACTAATAAACAGTTAAATGATTTTGCAAATTACGACTTATTTATTTATAATAGTGAATCTGGTGAAAGAGAATATGCAACTTATATGCTAAATCAAAATAAGAAACTAAAAATTATTGATGCTTCTTATGGACTTGAAATAACAAGTAGTACTTATGATATTTGGTCTAATCCAGCTAATATTCTTATGATTGCACAAAATATAAAAGATGAACTTGATGTTTATATAAATAATGAATATTTAAAAAGAGAAATTAATGAAAATTATGAAACTTTAAAAGTTGATATTTCTGAATTAGAGTCTGAATTTAAAAGAACTGCTGATAACTCTATTAATCAAACAATAATTGTTAACGATGAAGCATTGTTATTTTTAAGAAAATATGGATTTAATGTTATCAATTTAACTGAAAATGGACAAATAAAAGAAAATGATTTAGAAATGGTTAAAAATCTTTTTAAAAATAATGAAGTAAGCTATGTCTTCGTTCATGAATTTGAAACAAACACTACTGCTTTAGAAGAATTAATAAATAACTACGGTGCTAAAGAAAAAACTTTTAAATTACTTGAAACAATTACTGAAGAAGATTTAGAAAGTAACGAAGACTATTTATCAATTATGCATAAAAATATTGAAGCTTTAAAAGAAGAAACTTATAAATAAAAAAAATTGGACTTGAAAATCCAATTTTTTTTATTTTATTTCTATTTTCTTTTTAGTATTAACTTCTTCTTTTTTAGGAACCATGACTTTTAATATACCATTTGTAAATTCAGCATTGATTTCATCTTCGTTGACATCTCCCATATAAAATTGTCTTTGGAACTTACCATAGCTTCTTTCTCTTCTGATATAGTTTTTACCTTCATCATTTGTTTCATTTTCTTTTGAAGCTGTAATTGTAAGATATCCTTTTTCAACATTGATATCAATGTCATCTTTTGAAAAACCTGGAATGTCCATTTCAACAACATAATTTCCATCTTTTTCATAAATATCACATTTCATATTGTTTGTACGACTTACCTCCGGTACAAAGTCATCAAATAAATCATCTAAAAAGAATTTTCTAGGTACTAAATTCATTTTTCATTCCTCCTAACAATTATTATTATAGCACCATTTTAGCGCTTGTCAATATAAAGTGCTAATTATTTTTTATTTATTTTCATACATTTATAATATGAATGAAAATAGTAAAACTAACCTGTTAACTATCCAACAAATTGCGTCATTTTTCTTTATTTTAACTATTATAGTTTCAATATATTTAACTGAAATAGAAAAAAATAATATTAAATATAATAAAAATCAGGATACTTTTAAAACAAATTTAACAAATAGATATATTATTTTAATTATCACAATAATATTTCTTTATACCAGTTATAAATTATATGAACTTGCTAAAAAAGAAAAGAAAATATTAAAATCTTATGAAATTCAATTACTTGTAAGTTTAATAACTGTTTTGTTAGCAATTATAGGTATATATTCTTTAAAAGTGTCTAAATCTTTAGCAAATTTTGAAAATCCTGAAATATAATTATTTATATTTAAGGTCATACATGATATACTAATTATACTAAAATAAAATAAGAATATATAGAAAGGATTTAATTAATCTATGAAAATAAAATATTTTCATAGATTAATTATACAAGAGAAAAATGAGAATTGTTTATCTAATAAGTTTAACAACCTTTTTAATTGGATTAAGTCTGTTATTTATTGGATATAATTTAAATAAAAAAAAGAGAAGAAAATTAGTTCCTAAAAAAAATTGTAACTTTGCAATATTAATCCCAGCAAGAAATGAATCGAAAGTAATTAAAAATTTATTGGATAGTATAAAAACTCAAGTTAAAGATTTTAGTAGTACGTATATAATCGTTGAAGATAAACTTGATAAAACTTGTCAAATTGCAAAAGATTACAAAGCTAATGTCATTGTAAGAAAAAATATTGATAACAAAAAAACAAAAGGATATGCACTAGATGAAGCATTAAAAACTATACTAAAAAAAGATAAATACGATTTATATTTCATTTTTGATGCTGACAATATTTTAGATGAAAACTTTATAGAATCAATGCTTGATTGTTATCAAAAAGGGTATAAAATAGCAACAGGATATAGAAATATTAAAAATGCTTCTAACGCATGTAGTATTTGTTCTGGTCTTATGTTTTCGTTTGTAAATAACTTAATAAACAAAAACATAAATAAAACTAAAAATGCTAACATAATATCCGGTACTGGGTATTACATTAGTGGCGATATTATAAATTCTTTAGAAGGATTTCCATTTTATTCTTTAACTGAAGATTATGAACTAACATTATATGCGTCCGTTAACAAAATACCAACTTTTTATAATGAAAATGCAATATTTTATGACGAACAACCAACTTCTATAAAAGAATCTATAAAGCAAAGAACAAGATGGGTAAAAGGATTTTTCGATTGTCAAAATTCTAATATCAAAAATATAAAAGATGATTATCAAAAAATGTTAGGAATTTTACCATATATTTTAATCATTTCTGGAATAACAATTTTTATTTTTTCTAACATTTTCGAATCAATATACTTTTTAATATTACAAGATAAATTATATATTTATACTTTTTCAATCGCTATTATTACTATTTTATTAGTTTATTTTTCTATTTCAATCGTTACTATTTTTATAATACAAAAAGAAAAAAAATATTTTAATATCAATACTAGAGATAAAATAAAAGCAATTTTCTTCAATCCAATATTTATTTTTTTATTCGTTATATGTTTTATAAAAGCAATGATAAATAGAAAATTAGAATGGGAACCTATCGAGCATAAAGAAAATGAAGTTATTAAAAAAGCTAAATAATAAAAATTATTTAGCTTTTATTTCATCTATATACGCATTAACTCTTGATGCCCAAGTTTCACTACCATTTGCATATTTATATCCCATTAATTCAGCATTTGTAAGACCAATACTATAATATCCCTCATATATCAATTCAATAAATGATTTAATACCATCATCTATCGTTGGATAATATTTAAATGATCCCCCATCACATCCTGGAAATCCTTTAATTCCTCCAACGTTATTACACTCTCTTGTTAAATAACTACAAGTCCATTTACACCCAGTTTCATATAAAGAAATAGCAACAGCCAAGTAAGGATCTATTCCATATTTTAAACAATTATCTACGTAAACATTTCCCTTTGAAGAAAGAGTAGAATTTAAAGAACGATTAATTTTAGAAACGAGTTCGTCATAAGTTAAACCGTCATATACTACTTCCTGAAAAACATAACTACCATCTTCTTTTTTTACATTAAACGAAAAAGTCTTATATTCATCAGGTATTTTGGAAATTGTATCTTTACTTATTTCTTTTTGACGTAATTCCATTTCTTTTTTATCTCGAAAATCAAAATATTTTAACAATAAACAGATACTAATTACAATAAATAATATAAAAATCATGGTAATCAAAATTTTTTTTATTTTTTTAAGCAATTATACCACCTCAATTTAATCTATATTATTATACCAAATTAATAAAATATATACAAACTTTAAAAAGATGTGCTAAAATAAATAAGTGAAAGGAACAAGATTATGAAAAAGTTTTTCAAAGATTTTAAAAGCTTCATTTCTAAAGGTAACGTAATGGATCTTGCTATTGGCGTAATTATTGGCGGAGCTTTTTCAAACATAATAACATCAATTGTAAATGACTTATTAATGCCTATTTTTGGAATAATTTTAGGAGGAATTGATTTTACAAAACTAACAATCAAGGTAAAAGATGTAACAATTAATTATGGCAATTTTATTCAAAATGTTATTAACTTTTTAATTATTGCTTTTTGTATATTCGTTTTCATTAGAATACTTAATAAGTTTTTAAAGAAAAAAGAAGAAGAACAAAAAAAAGAAATAAAAGAAGACATTAAGTTACTTGAAGAAATAAGAGATTTATTAAAAAACAAAAAATAAAAAAAGTTTTATAACATTCGTTATGAAATTTATAAAGCTTTTTTATTTGTTATAAAAATTAATTAAATCTATAAATTCCTTTTGTATTTTTTCTAGTCTTTCTTTAGTTTTTGCTTCAAATCTTGCTGTTATATTTGGACCAGTATTACTAGCTCTAACAAGAGCCCAACAATCGTTAAAAACTACTTTTATTCCATCTATATCAATATATTCATAATTATTTATTGTAGCATAATCTTTTATTTTATCAATAACTGAAAACTTTTTATTATCTGAACTTTTAAATTTTAATTCTTCTGTTGAATAATATTTATTTATACCATCTAACAACTCTTCAACCGTTTTACCAGTATTTGATAATATTTCAAGTAATCTTGCTCCGGCATATAGTCCCGAATCAAATCCTAACCATCTATCTCTAAAATAAACATGACCAGATAACTCTCCTCCAAATGGTAAATCAAGTTCTCGTACTTTAGCCTTTGTATATGAATTACCAGTTCTATAACATATACCTTTACCATTTAGTTTTTCGATTTCATCACTAAGAGATTTAGAACATTTAACATCATATAAAAATTCTTTCTTTTTTACTTTGTTAATTATATCTCTAATTATAATAATCATATATTGATCTGTTGGGATAAATTTTCCTTTTTCAGTAACAAAACCCATTCTATCTCCATCGCCATCAAAAGAAATACCAACTGATGCACCACACTCTAATACTTTCTTTTTTAGCATGGCAAGATTTTCTTCAACACATGGATCTGGAT
>CAKONT010000010.1 GCA_934097255.1 uncultured Bacilli bacterium | reverse complement strand
TTATTTTAGAAGGACAAGCAAATGTAGATAGATATCAAACAGAATTAAAAAATATTCCAAATTGGGTATTTAAAGAAATGGGTGAATTATCAGCTGAAATTTCTGGTACATACATTGATGGAACTCTAGAAGTAACTTATGTATATAAGAAACTAATGGGTAAAGTAATTATTAATTATGTTGATGAAAAAGGAAATGTATTAAGTCCACAACAAATTTTAGAAAAACAAGTTGGTGAAAAATATAAAACATCAAGTATAGATATTCCAAAATATTTATTATATGAAGTATTGGGTGACGAGGAAGGTCTTTATGCAGAAGAAGACACAGTCGTAACATATGTTTATAGATTTGTCGGTGGAACAGGTGGAAATGATGAAATTCCAACTATCAATGATAACAATATTCCAAATACTGGTGTTGTTGAAAATAATATGGCTGAAATAATCTTTGTTGTTTCAAGTGTTCTATTTGGAGCAAGTATAATTTTAAAAAAGAAGTTTAATTATTAAAATTAACATTTGCTATCAAAAAAAATTGCTATTTAAATAGCAATTTTTTTTATTATTAATTAGGAATTTGTTTTCCAACAACTATTAATAATTTACCATCGTTTATTCCGAATATACATGTTTGTAATACTATGATGTTATCTGATTCATTTAATATTGTTTTAGTTTGATATAATGAGTTATTTTTTAATTTATTTAAATGTTCTAACCATGTAGCATTATCAATATATTCGAAATTCATGTGCTCTTCTTTAGAAGATTTTTCAACAATTTTTACACTAAATATTTCATAAGTTCTAACTTCATTAAGTACTCGTAGCTCAATTATTTTATTATTGTTGTAAAAATCCTCATTTAAATAATTTTGTAGTTTTCTAAATGGGGGATCATATTTGCCAGAATTATGTCCATAAAAATTTAATTGTTTTGCATTTATACTGTTTCTATAATCTAAAAATACATTTCCAATGACACTATAATCTTTATTAAGAGAATGGATTAAATAATAAGTATTATCTGTTGTTTGAACAACTGGGGTATTAAAAAGATTAGGGATAGATAAAATACCAATAATATCGTTATTATTATATTCTATTTTTAAATTATCAATTGTTTTTTCTACTGCATTTTCTTTTATGACTTCATCGCTTAATTTACTTTTTTCTATTTCTTTTTTGGTATTATTAGTTTTAATTATTTTATATAGTAAAAATAAACTTGAAAGTATAAAGCAAATAGAAAATATTGTAAAAAAAATATTATATATCTTCTTTTTCTTCATTTAATCAGTCCTTTTTTGTTTGAGTATAATAATAGCACAAATGAAAAATAAACACAAATTTAGATTTGTTTGTGCTTTTTTTATATTATAAAAAATAAACTTAAATAGGTGATACAATTGTTTTTAAAGAAGATAGATGAAAGAATTAGAATTATTTTAGTGATAGTTATTTTAATAATGTTAATTATTTTCCTAAAAATTGTATATATTGAAACTGTTTCATATAGTAAGTTAAATAGTTTAGCAGATGACTTATGGAGTAGAGAGTTACCTATTATTAGTGAAAGAGGGAAAATTTTAGATCGTAATGGAAAAGTTTTAGCTGATAATATAACAACTGTCTCGTTAATAATTATTCCAAATCAAATAAAAGACGCGGATTATGTAAGCAAAACTCTTAGTGAAATACTTGAGGTATCTTATGAAGAAATGTATAAACATGTAACTAAGCATACATCAATAGAAAGAGTTCACCCAGAGGGAAGAAATTTATCTAGTGCTATTGCTGATAAGATAAATAGTTACCATTTTTCTGGAGTTTATTTAGTAAAAGAGTCAAAAAGATATTATCCACATAACAATTTTTTATCGCATGTTATTGGTTATGTTGGGATAGATAATCAAGGATTATCCGGAATAGAACTAAAATATGATTCATATTTGACAGGTGAAGATGGATTTATTAAATATTACAGTGATGCCAAGGGAAATAAACTTGATATTAGTGAAGTATATGAAGAAAGTACTAGCGGAATGGATATTTATTTAACAATTGATTATAATATTCAGACATCTGTTGAAAGAGAACTTGATAATATCGTATCGATGTTTAACCCTGATAGTGCTTTAGCTGTTGCAATGGATCCTAATACCGGTGAAATACTTGCGATGAGTAGTAGACCCAATTTTGATCCTAATAGTTATAAAAACTACAATATGGAGATATTAAGTCGAAATTTACCAGTATGGTCTTCATATGAACCTGGTTCAACTTTCAAAATAATAACAACCGCTGCTGCTGTTGAAGAGGGTGTTGTTAATTTAGAAAAAGATACTTTTTACGATGCTGGAAGCGTTAGTGTTAGTGGAGCTAAATTAAGATGTTGGAAGGCCGGTGGTCATGGATTTCAAACATTTTTACAAGTATTTGAAAACTCGTGCAATCCAGGGTTTGTTGAACTTGGATTTCGTCTTGGAAAGGAAAAACTATTCTCTTATATAGATCTTTTTGGATTCGGTGCTAAAACAGGTATTGATTTATCAGGAGAAGGAAGCGGTATTTTATTTTCTTTGGATCAAGTTAATGATCTAGAACTTGCAACAACAGCCTTTGGTCAAGGAGTATCTGTAACTCCAATTCAACAAATAACAGCAGTGTCGTCGATTGTTAATGGAGGTTACCTTTATCAACCATATATTTTAAAAAGTATATCTGATACAAAAACTAATAGTACTTTTTATGAAAATAAAAAAAATCTAGTCAGAAAAACAATTAGCTCTAATACGAGTGCTATAATGAAAATGGCTTTGGAAAGTGTTGTTTCATCCGGTGGTGGAAAACGTGTATATATAGATGGATATAGAGTAGGCGGAAAAACCGGTACTGCTCAAAAAGCAGTAAATGGATCATATTTAGAGAATAATTATATAATGAGTTTTATGGCAGTATTGCCAGCGAATGATCCAAAATTTGTTTTGTATTTAGCAATTGATAATCCTAAAAACACTGCTCTTTTATCAAGTTATACGACAACACCATTTGTTAGAAAAATTCTTCTTGATGCTATAACGTCTCTAGATATAAAAAGTAAAGAAAATCAAAAAGAAAAAGATTATGAGTGGTTTGATAAAAAGTACTATGAAGTAGTTGATGTCATTGGTAAAACGAGAAAAGAAGCCAAGAAGCTTTTATACAATTTTGATATTGAATTTGTTGGTGAAGGTGATATTGTCAAAGAACAATCTCCTGCTGCATCTGAAAGATATTATGCCCAAGGAAAAATTAGATTATTGATGGGTGATTAATTAAAAATGCTTGTTTTTTTATAGATTTGTTTATATAATTTATATAGATTAAAAAATGAGGTGACTATTTTGAGCGTTCTTATTTTAACAAAGGTAATTATATCTGTAATGGTTGGATTTTTATCTTCTGTATTATTTGGCTTTGTCTTTATTCCACTTTTAAAAAAGATCAACTTTGGACAAAGAATTAGTGAATATGTTGGTGAAAATCATCGTAAAAAAGAGGGAACTCCAACGATGGGTGGATTTATTTTCATAATTCCTTCATTGGTAACGATTTTTTACTTAATTATATCAAAAAGAATAGAGTTTACTTATCATTTGGGAATTGTCTTGGTGACATTTATTCTTTATTCAGTCCTAGGATTTTTAGATGATTTTATTAGTATTAAAAGAGGAAAAAATCAGGGATTAACAATTACTCAAAAGTTTGCGGGTCAAATTATAATTGCTTTATTATTTTTCTTCATATTTATGAAATATGATGGTAACACGTCTTTTGTTGTAACAACTATTGGAATAGACGTTGATCTTGGATGGATGTATGGAATATTTATTTTACTTCTTCTTGTTGGGTTTAGTAATGCAACTAATTTAACTGATGGACTTGATGGTTTATCAGGTG
The DNA here is from genome assembly GCA_934097255.1 of uncultured Bacilli bacterium. Next base: position 9,617 of record CAKONT010000010.1, on the reverse strand, counting down.
GTTTATCAGCTATTTCGTTTGTTACTTTTGCTTTAATATCTTTATTTGCGGGACAAGAAGATATGGGAATATTTTGTTTTATTCTAGCTGGAACTTTAGCAGGATTTTTAATGTTTAATGCTTATCCGGCAAGGGTATTTATGGGGGATACTGGATCCCTTTGTCTTGGAGCAACTCTTGCAACAGTTGCAATACTAACAAGAAGAGAATTAACATTATTTATAGTTGCAATGCCATTTCTAATTGAAACATTTTGTACAATGTTACAAATATTTTATTATAAATTAAAACACAAAAGGATATTTTTGAACTCTCCTTTGCACCATCATTTTGAAAAAGAAGGATATGAAGAACCAGACATAGTTAAAGCATTTTGGCTATTTGGTATTATTTGTTCATTACTTGGAATATTCTTTGCTGTTTGGATATAAAATGTAATAGGTGATTTTTGTGTGTAAAAAATACAACTTATTACTTTTTTTTTCTAGTATTTTCCTTATTTTTATCGGTGTTATTATGATATATTCTGCGAGTTATATTTGGGCTGATTATAAATTCGATGATGCGTTTAAATATCTAAAAAGTCAAGGTTTATTTGCTTTAGTTGGAGTAATTGTCATGTTATTTGTTAGTAAAATAGACTACAAATTATATTATAAAAAGGCAAATCTTATTTTAGGATTATGTCTTTTTCTTTTAGTGCTTGTTTTAATACCTGGAATAGGAGTTATAAGAAATGGTTCTAGAAGTTGGTTTAATTTATTGTCTTTTTCTATTCAACCTAGTGAAATTGCTAAACTTGGTATTATTATTTTTGTATCAAAGTATTTATCTAAGTTAAAAAAAGTTGGATTAAAGGAAATAATGCCTGCAATAGGCGTTGTATTGTTTGTTTTTTTCTTAATTATGTTACAACCTGACTTTGGAACTGGTATGATTCTTGTTATGAGTGCTGTTTCACTATTTTTTATATCTGGTTTGGACTTTAAATATTTTTATTATTTATTTGGTATTGGAGTTTTAGGTATTTTTGGCATAATAGTAATCGCTCCTTATAGAGTAAAAAGAATTTTATCATTTATTAATCCATGGAGCGATCCTCTTGGAAGTGGATTTCAAATTATTCAAAGTTTATATGCGATAGGTCCAAGTGGACTATTTGGATATGGTTTTTTAAATTCTAGGCAAAAACATTTTTATTTACCTGAGCCACAAACTGATTTTATTTTTTCTATTATTGTCGAAGAATTTGGTGTTGTCGGTGCTGTTACTATTTTAATTCTCTTCTTTTTATTATGCTATTCTGGTATAAAAATTGCTTTGTCAAAAACAGATTTATTTGCTAAGTATTTAACATTTGGTATTATATTTCAAATAATATTTCAAGCTTTATTAAACTTATGTGTTGTCGTTGGGCTAATTCCTGTAACGGGCGTTACTCTTCCTTTTTTAAGCTACGGTGGAAGTAGCTTAGTTATTTCTATGATAAGTATTGGAATAATTCTTAGTATTAGTAGAAATAACTAATAATAGAAAAAATTATTTTGCTCGTTTATTTCAAATTATTAGCACTTACTATTGACAAGTGCTAATAATTGAGTATAATATTTTATGTTAATAAGGAGGAATGAGTTATGTTTAATCAAAATAATGAAGAAAATGAAAACGTTTTAGAAAAATATGGACGTAATATAAATGAAGATGTTAAAAATCATAAAATCGATCCAATAATTGGTCGTGATGAAGAAATTCGTAGTATCACAAGAATTTTATCAAGAAAAACAAAAAATAATCCCGTACTTATTGGTGAACCAGGAGTAGGTAAAACAGCGATAGTTGAAGGACTTGCTCAAAGAATTGTTAAAGGTGATGTTCCAGAGTGTTTAAAAAATAAAACAATTTGGGAATTGAATATGGCATCTTTAATTGCTGGAGCTAAGTATCGTGGTGAGTTTGAAGAAAGACTAAAAAAAGTGCTTGATGAAGTCAAAAAAAGTGAAGGCAATTTAATAATGTTTATTGATGAAATTCATTTAATTGTAGGTACCGGTGCCGTTGAAGGTGCAATGGATACTGGAAATATTTTAAAACCAATGCTTGCTCGTGGAGAAATTCATGTTATCGGTGCGACGACATTAAATGAGTATAGAATGTATATCGAAAAAGATGGTGCTCTTGAACGTAGATTTCAAAAAGTTACTATTTCTGAACCTACTGTTTCCGATACAATTACAATACTTCGTGGTTTAAAAGAAAGATTTGAAATATATCATGGTGTTACAATTCAAGATAAGGCAATAATAAGTGCTGCAACACTTTCAAATAGATACATAACAGATAGATTTTTGCCAGATAAAGCAATAGATCTTCTTGATGAAGCGTGTGCTACTATAAGAGTTCAAATGGATAGTGTCCCAACGTCTCTTGATGAAATAACAAGAAAAATATTAACTCTTCAAATAGAAAAGCAAGCTTTGAAAAAAGAAAAAGATGAACTTTCTATTAAAAGACTTGAAAAAATAGATAGTGAACTTTCCTCTTTAAAAGAAAAAGAAGAAGAACTTAGTGCTAAGTGGAAAGAAGAAAAATCTATAAACGAAGAGATTAAAAAGATTAAATCTGATATTTCAAAATATACATTTGAATTTGAAGAGGCTAAAAATAATTACGACTTAGAAAAAGCTGCTAGGATTAAAAATGGTACTTTGCCTAATCTTAGACAAAAACTAGATGAATTATCTAAAAAAGGAAATGAAGGTATTTTATCTGATACTGTAACAAGTGAAGATATAACAAATGTTATTAGTAAATGGACAAATATACCAGTTTCAAAACTTATGAGTAGTGAAAAAGATAAAATACTTCACCTTGAAGATAATTTAAGAAAACGTATTAAAGGTCAAGATAAAGCTTTAAAACTTGTAGCTGATGCGATAATTCGTTCAAGAAGTGGTATTAAAGATCCCGAAAGACCAATTGGATCATTTATGTTTTTAGGTCCAACAGGAGTAGGTAAAACAGAGGTCGCAAGAAGTCTTGCTTATGAACTTTTTGACGATGAACATCACATGGTTAGAATTGATATGAGTGAATATATGGAAAAGTATTCTGTTTCAAGATTAATAGGAGCAGCACCGGGTTATGTTGGATATGAAGAGGGTGGACAATTAACTGAAAAGGTAAGAAGAAATCCATATTCAATAGTACTTTTTGATGAGATTGAAAAAGCTCATCCAGATGTTCTTAATTTACTTTTACAAATCCTTGATGAGGGAAGACTTACTGATTCAAATGGACGAACAGTTAATTTCAAAAACACAATTATTATAATGACATCAAATGTTGGTAGTGAATATATCATTAATAATGAAGATGATAAAGTACAAAGTGAATTAACTAAATATTTTAGACCAGAGTTTTTAAATAGACTTGATGAAATAATTATATTTAATAAACTTTCTAAGAAAGATTTAAATGAGATTCTTGATAAGATTATAAGTGAAATAGAAAAAAGATTAGTTGATATAAATGTTACAATTAAATTAACTGATAATGCAAAAAAATATTTTATAGACAATGGATATGATGAGTATTATGGTGCAAGACCACTAAAAAGACTTGTTAATAATAAGCTTGAGACTTTAATTGCGAAAAAACTTATTAATAACGAAATAAAACCTAATACGCAAATTACTGTTGACTTTTTAAACAATGAATTTAAGATTGACTAATAAAAAACTTATAAAGTAAAGAGCTACTTTATAAGTTTTTATTATGTAATTATAGATAATAAAAATATCTATAAAATAATTATTTAAATTTTTTCTTATTTATGTTAGAATAATAGTTGTCTTTAAGGGGTGATTTGTATTTTATGAAAGATTTTATTGACAGTATTGGAATAGATAATATATATATAGTTGTGATAATTATTGCAATTTTAATGCTTGCTTTGACAATTGTTATTATTTTAGAAAAAAAATATAATAAAAAGTATGAAGATTTAGATGATGATTATTTTTTTGATGAAGAAGCATCAAATTTTGATTCAAATGATGTATTTGAAAGTAGTTTACCACCAGAACCTAAAGATTATGTTGAAAGCAATGAAAAAGATGAAAAAGTAATCGAAGATGAAAAAGAACAGGCTAAGTTAGAAGCTAAAAAGGCAATTGAAGAAGCTGCAAAGAAAATGGTTTACGAAGATAAAAAAAGTGATGGACCAACGTATTTTGAAAAAATGCAGGAAGAAAGTTCAATTATTAGTTACGATGAATTAAAAAGTTCTAATATAAATGTTGACGAAACAAATGATAAATTACTTATCGATGAAGGAAATGAACCTATTACGATGGAGGAATTATTTAAAGATCATATAAAAAAGACAGTTCCAGAGGACTCGTATGATAAAATTTATGAAAATGACAAAGTTGTTTTATATGATGAATCGATAAAAAGTACTAAAAAAGCTGATTTGCCAGCGGAAAAAAGAGATTATATTAATGCCATAGAGAAAATGGGTGTTGTAGAAGGAGACATTGTTAAGGTTACTCTTCCTTCTGATAAGAAAAAGCCTTATAGTGATGATAAAACTTTTAAAAAGTCAGAAGTTATATCTCCTGTTTATGGTGTAAAAAAAGAATTCTTATTTAAAAAAGAGTATAACGATTTTGGCGAAACAATAGATATTAGAGAATTAGAAACAGAAATAAGAAAAACTGAGGAGTTTTTAAAGGAGTTGAAAAAACTTAAAGAAAGATTGAAATAGTCTTTTTTTAAAATGTTATGAAAGTTGGAGTATGTAGTTTAGGATGTAAAGTTAATCTTTACGAGTGTGAATATATTATTAGTAAATTTAAAGAAAAAGGTTATGAAATAGAAGATTATAACAAACAATGTGATATATATGTTATAAATACTTGTACAGTTACCAATAATGCTGATAGTAAGAGTAGAAAAATGATAAATCATATTAAAAATACTTATCCTGATAGTGTTTTAGTGGTATGTGGTTGTTTTGTTGAAAGCACTAAGTCATATGATTTTAAAGATGTCGATATTGTAATTGGAAATCATAATAAAAGTAAAGTTGTTTCTTTAGTTGAAGAATTTTTAAAAGAAAAAAAGCAAATAATTATAAATGATGATATAACAAGTTGTCCTTTTGAAGATATGGAAATAGATAATCTTGAAAAAAGAACAAGGGCATTTGTAAAAATTCAAGATGGGTGTGAAAACTTTTGTACGTATTGCATTATTCCGTATGTAAGGGGAAGATGTAGATCAAAAGAATTTGATAAGGTCATAAGTGAAATAACTTCTCTTGTTAATAATGGATATAAAGAAATAGTTTTAACAGGTATTCATACGGGAAATTATGGCGTTGATATAAATACTAATTTTGCAACACTACTTAAAAGTATTCTAGAAATACCGGGTTTAAAAAGAATTAGAATATCATCTATTGAAATAACGGAATTAACAGATGACTTTATTTCACTTCTTGACAATAGAATTATTTGTAATCAAATTCATATTCCATTACAAAGTGGAAGTGCTAATATTTTAAAAAAAATGAATCGTAAATATACTAAAGAAGAATTTAAAAAGCATATCGAAAAAATAAGACAAAAAAGAAATGACATAGCTATAACAACTGATGTTATTGTTGGTTTTCCGTCTGAAACAGATGATGATTTTGATGAGATGTATAATTTTATTAAGGAAATAGGATTTGCTAAATTACATGTTTTTCCATATTCTAGAAGAGAAGGTACGATGGCAGCGGGAATGAAAGATCAAGTTGATGGAAAAATAAAAAAGGAAAGAGCAAAAAAATTACTTAATTTGTCAAACATTTTAGAGGATAAATACAAAACATCTTTTATTGGCAAAGAAGAAGAGGTTTTAATCGAAAAAGTAGATGAAGAATATTCTTATGGACATACAAGTAATTATATCTATTTAAAAATAAAAGATAAGTTAAAAGAAAATGAAATATATAAAGTAACGATTGAAAAAGATATGTTATAAAAAGCTTATAAAGACAAAATCAATGTTTTGTCTTTTTTTTTTTTTTTTGATATAATCTAATTATATGATATAAGACGGAGGAATTTCATGAAAAGATTAGTTTATGTTGGAAAAAATAAAAAGGATACATCTAAAAAAAAGATAAGATTGTCTGAAAAGGCACAAAGAGTTTATGGAGCATTAGCTCTTGCTTCTATGCTTGTAGTGGGAAAAGTAGCTTTTGAAAATATTTCAAAAAAAGTAGATGACTATTCTAATCATTATAAACCTATTTATGAGGAAGCTACAAAACAAGTAAATGAATATGAAGAAATTCTTGGTAAAAAATTATCTGTCGATGAAAAGCAAAAGTTATATGATTATTATATCGAAGAGTTAAAAGACCAAGATCCATATTTTGATCAATTTGAAAAAAATGAGAAAGGTAAACAATTATGAATGAAGAAAAAGAAGAGATGGTTGATGTTGAGACACTTTTACTTGATGGGATAGAATATATGGTTATTGATAAAGTTGAATATAAAAATAATAAATATATTTATGCTTCTCAAATAAATGATCCATCCGCAGTGACACTTCTTTATGATTTAGATGATGAAGTTGTTGGTGTTGGGGATGAAGATACTATAAAAAAAGTCTTAAGCTTAATCATTGAAAAGAACAAATAGTGTTCTTTTTATTTTAAAAGAAATGTTTTTTTGCTATAATATATGAAAAAAGTGAGGATTTAAAGATGGGCTTTATTAAAGGTAATTTCAAAAAATATATATTTAAGTCGAATAACAATTATGTAGTTGGTTTATTTAAAGTTAAAGATTCTAGTGAAGAATATAAATCTTTTAAGAATAAAGTAGTAACATTTACAGGTTATTTTGGTTTATTAAATGAGTCAGATTTATATATTTTAAACGGAGAAATGACAGTTCATGAAAGATATGGGGAACAATTTAGTGTTTCTAGTTATGAAATAACTTTACCAAATGATAAAGATAATATTATTGAATTTTTATCTAGTAATTTGTTCCCAGGAATAGGTTTAAAAAAAGCTAGTGATATTGTAAGTGTTCTTGGAAATAACTGTCTTGAAATAATTATGACAACTCCTGATAATCTTTTTTTAGTGCCTAAAGTTACTAAAAAACAAAGAGATGTCATTTATAATAATTTAGTAAAATATCAAAAAAGTTATAAAATAATTGTTGAATTAAATAAAAAAGGTTTTAGTACGAAAGATGGATTAAGTATATATAATTATTATAAAGATGATGCAATGAATGTTGTTTTAGAAAATGTTTATACTTTAATAGATGATATTATTGATATTGGCTTTAAGAAAGTTGATAGTATTCGCAGTAATTTTGAAATAAAAGATAATGATTTAAGAAGAGTAGAAGCAGGTATAAAATATGTTATGCGTGAGTTATCTTATAGAACGGGAAACACTTATTTTTCAATCAATGAAATAATTGTTTATACAAATAAAGTGTTATTTTTAGATGATAACGAGTTAATTTTGTCATCTGTTTCATCTTTAATTTCTAATGGAGATATTGTTTTATATAATGATATGTATTATTTAAAAAAAATGTATGAAGCAGAGTCATATATTGCTAAAAGAATATTTGATCTTGCAAATAGTAATTTACTCTATAAAGTACATAATAAATCGATAGAGAAAGTTGAAGATTATTTTAAAATAAAGTATGATCCTCTTCAATTAAAAGCAATAAAAAGTGCTATTGAGAGTAATTTTTTAGTTATAACCGGTGGTCCTGGAACAGGTAAAACGACAATTATTAAAGCTATTTGTAAACTTTATCAAGAAATTAATGAGTATTCTCTTGACGATTTAAATAAAAATCTTGCTTTGCTTGCTCCAACAGGAAGAGCTTCTAAAAGAATAAGCGAGCAAACGACTCTTAAAGCATCAACGATTCATAGGTTTTTAAAATGGAATAAAGAAGATGATACGTTTTGTATTAACGAAGATAAAAAAAGTGATGTAAAATTTGTTATTGTTGACGAAGCTAGTATGGTTGATACATATTTATTGTATAATCTTTTATTGGGATTAAAAAAACAAACTAAAATTATATTAATTGGCGATTATAATCAATTACCAAGTGTTGGTCCAGGACAAGTTTTAAAAGATATTATTGACAGTAGTTGTGTTTCAGTTATTAATTTAGAAAAGTTATATCGTCAAGATGAAGATTCTAATATTAATTTATTTGCTCATGATATTCAAAAAGGAGTTTTTGATTTTTCTTTATTTAATTCTTCTTCTGATTTAACTTTTGTTCCTGCAAATAGTTCTAATTTTAAGGAAAAATTATATGATTATATATGTTATTATAAAGATTTATCAATTGACAAGTTTCAAGTTTTAGCACCGCTTTATAAGGGAGATAATGGGATTGATGAGTTAAATTATTTTGTTCAAAATCTTGTTAATAAAAAAAGTATTAATAAGCAAGAAATAACGGCAAATGGTATAACTTTTAGAGAAGGTGATAAGGTACTTGAACTTGTAAATGTTGTGGATGAAAATATTTTTAACGGTGATATTGGTAAGATTTTAAAAGTGTCTTCTTTAAAAAATAAAGAAATGATTGTTGATTTTGATTCTAATATTGTTCGTTTTACTGCAAATAATTTTTTAAATATTAAACTTGGATATGTTATTAGTATTCATAAATCACAAGGAAGTGAGTTTGATGTTGTTGTTATTCCTATGCTTCATGAATATCGTAACATGTTATATAGAAAATTAATTTATACAGCTTCTACAAGAGCTAAAAAACATCTTATTATTATTGGCGAAATTGATGCTTTAAAAAGAGCAATTAGTAATGAAAAAGAAATTAGTCGCAAAACCAATTTAAAAAATTTTATAATTTCTTGTATCAAATAAAAATTTTTTTCCATAATAATGGTAGAGGTGAAAATATGAAAAAATTAGAAAATATCATGTATATGATGGGTGGAGTAGCTGCAGGAGGCGCATTGATGTATTTTTTAAATACTAAAGAAGGAAAAAATATGATTCAAGATGTCACTGGATTTTTGACAAAAAACAAATGTGATTGTGGCTGCTTAAAGTGTGGTAAATAATATTAAAATAATCCTGATTTGTTGTTAATTAGGGTTTTTTTTTAGTTTGATTAATGATATACTTAAGTTGGTGATGAGCGTGTGAAAAAAAATGAATTAGATTATAAAAATCTTAACGATGTAATTTACTTAGCAAAAAACATTTTAAAAATTATGTTTATATGTCTTATTTTAGCAATTGTTGCTGTTTCTTTAATTTTATTTAAAGAGATAAAAATATTTGCAATTTTGTGGACGATTGTAAAAGTATCAGCACCATTTTTTATTGGATTAGTTATTGCTTGGCTTTTAGATCCACTTGTTAGTTTTTTACAAGAAAAAGGTGTTAAAAGACCAATTGGTGCTGTATTTGTTTTTTTTGTATTTATTATTATTTTGTATTTGTTTTTTAGAATAATGATTCCAATGCTTTATTCACAGATAAATGATTTTATTTCAACAATCCCTAATCTTTTTTCATCTATTAGAAC
>CAKONT010000009.1 GCA_934097255.1 uncultured Bacilli bacterium | reverse complement strand
GTTATAATAGTGTTAGTGTTTCGATAATATAATTTAGTACAAGGGAGTAATGATGTTGTATGAAAACATGTAAAAAATGCAAAAAACAAGTAGCAAATAGCGTTAAAATATGTCCTGGTTGTGGACGTGATTTATCAAACGCTTCGATAAATAAAAGTAACAAAAGTACTAAAAAGAAAAATAATACTAAGCCTATTAAAAATAATGAAAAAGAAGAAGTAGAACTTCTTTTTGATAAATCAAAAAATAATTTAGAAAAAACAGAAGTATTATTTACCAAAGAAGAAATAAATGACTTAAAAGAAAAAATAGAAGAAATAGAAGAAGTTGATGATTCAACAGTTTCTTTAACTCCTGATAACTATTCAATTCTTTTTGGAAATAAAGTAAAACTTGAAAAAAAAGCTAAAATTAAAGAAGTTAAAGTAAAAATAAATGAGTTAAAAAGTAAGACAAGAATAAGTAAAAAGAAAGATAAAAAAGAACAAGAAAAAGAAGAATTACTAGAAGAAGTTGTTATAAAAAAAACAAGAGCACAAAAGATAAAAGATAAAAAAAGAAAACTTAAGATAAAAAAGATTTTATATGCTTTTTTCCTATGTAGTTTGTTTTTAGTTATAATATCTTTAGGAAAAAATATTATAGTTGATTTTGAAAATAGGGGATATGTTGTAACAGAAAAAGAACATAAAACCTTTAATATGGGAGATGTTATAAACTATAAAGGTGTACGATATAAAGTTGTATCGGTAGAAACTTCAATGGGAACAAGTTATAAAAAACCAAAAGAAGGAAATCAATATTTAATTATAACCATAAATATGGAAAATAAATCTAATACTAAGTATCGTTATAGCAGTGAAGATTGGACTGTTTGCTATTCAAAAGATGAAGAGACAAAAAGAATAATCTCTCCAATAAACGCTGGCAATTCGTTATATACTGGTTATTTGGTCGTCGGTGGAACAAAGGAAGCATCTTTAGTATTTGAAGTTCCTGAAAATGATGATAATATGAGAATAAGATATTATGATCCAGAACTTGTAGAAGAAAAAGAAGAAATAGATGATAGTACTTCTGATACCGACAACACTGAAAGTATTGATAGCGAAGAAAGTGATAAAGAAAAAGAAGAAAAATCTTTACCTAAAGGATTAATATTTAGTGTGAAACTTAAAATACCAAAAACAGAGTAAAAAGAGGAGGCAATCTCTTCTTTTTTTTCATATATTGTAATAGAAAGGAAGATTGCAATGTATGAAAAATTACCACTTTCTTTTATTGGTATAACAGATAATTTTGGTTCAAGAAAAGATCCAATATCTAATACCGAAAGTTATCATTTTGGACTAGATTTAGGATGGCATAGCTACCCTGGTGAAGAAATATATGCAATATATGATTCGACAGTTATCGATGAAGGATATGACGATAATTTAGGAAATAATATAACATTTTCATACGAAAAAGATAATAATACAATAGTATATCGCTATTTTCATATGAAAGATAGAGCATTAGTAAAAGAAGGTACAACTGTTAAAAGAGGGGATTTAGTAGGATATATGGGATCTACTGGCTATTCCACCGGATGCCATTTACACTTTGAATATTGGGTTTGCCCAAAAGGATATAAATTTAGCTACGGTGATCGAAGTAAATATGCTGTTAATCCACTAGATTACTGCTTTTTATTTGAAGATCAAACAGTAAGTTCAAACGATGTAAATAGTGTGCTAAAAATAGTCGGTACCTCACTTATTACAAAAGAAAATAAAAATATAGATCAAATAAAAGTTGTAGGTAGAATGCTAAGATGTCGAAAAAATCCATCACTTAATGGTGAAATATTAGGATATATCGATTATGGAATTTATAACATATTAGAAACAAAAGAAAATGATAACTATACATGGTATAAAATTGGTGATGATAAATGGATTGCCGGTGTTATAGAAGATGTTAATTTAATGCTTACTTCACCACCTAAAAAAGAACCTGATAGTATAGATTTGACAAATTATAATAAATTTATTGCTTTAGAAGATGACTACTATTTTATTAAACTAAAAAAAGATGAAGTAGTTTATTTTCCTAAGTAACATATACAAAAAAGACAATTTATGATAATATTTAATTGTAGTAGGATGTGTTGTTTATGAAGATTTTAAAAAAATTAGTTTCAATTATTATCACAATTGTCTTTTTTATGTTCTTATTTACGGGAACATTTGTCATATTTGTAAAATATGTAACATCAGAAAAAACAATTTATAACACTATAAAAAGTGTAGATATATACTCTTTAAAAACAGAAGAGATACTTAATAAAAAGTCAGGAAGTGGAAAAAAAGTAAAAGATGTAATTGAAGATAAATTTAATGAATTAAAAATATCAACCACTTATATAGATGAAGCAATAGATGACACTAATAAATATATAGCCAAAACAACCCATGATTTTATAAAGTACCTATTATATCAAACTGATACGTTTTATATAGATAAAAAAGATTTATACGAAAACTATAAAATAAAAAATAATACAATATATCAAAGAACATTTACTGATGAACAAATGTCTCAAATAGATAGCTTTGTTGATAGTACGATAAAAACAGTAAATGACTCACTTATTGATAGAAGCGAAATAATTTCTAATACAAGAATCTTACAAATCTTTAATAAATTAGTATGTACTGAAAATATAGAAATATATTTTATAGTTGGGTTAATTTTAATATATTTGATTTTGTCACTAATAAATTCTTTTTCTTTATCATTAAAACCAGTTAGTATTTCATTTAAAATAAATGGTATTATTTTTATTATTTGTACCTTAAGTTATTATTTTATTAAAATAGTATTAAAAAATAGCTTTTTGAATTCAAATGGTGTTGTAGAACAAACATTTACAAAAATATTTAGTAAAGTATTTATGTATATTGCTATTATTGGATTAATTTCTTTAATTATTGGTATTTGTTTTTCAGTTATTTATAAAATAACTAAAAAAAATAGTCAATCGTAATTTTAGACTTCTTTTTAGTTGGAAAGTAAGATATAATGTAAGTTGAGCTTAGGAGTGTTGTATAATGGAAAAAATGTATGATGTTGTAATAGTCGGTGCAGGTCCTGCTGGTCTTTTTTCGGCTTATGAACTTATGAAAAATAAGAAAGATTTGAAAGTATTGTTGATAGAGCAAGGAAAATACGCATGTGATAGACATTGCCCAATGAATGAAAAAAATATTCCATGTGTTAACTGTAATCCATGTAACATCATGTCTGGATATGGTGGTGCTGGAACCTTTTCAGATGGAAAATTAAACTTTATTCCAAAACTTGGTAAAAGTGATTTGTTTAAATATATGGACTCTTCTGAAGCGTATAAATTAATAGAAGATACGGAAGAAATATTTAAACAATTTGGCATGGATGGGAAAGTTTATCCTACTAATATTTCTGAAGCATCCAAAATACAAAAAGAAATCACAAAAGAAGGTGCAAGACTTTTACTAATAAGACAAAAGCATTTAGGATCAGATAAATTACCTAGTTATATTTCTAAATTTACTAAGTATCTAAAAGACGAAGGCGTTGAAATGATTGATTGTGCAACCGTTTTAGATATAAAAAGTATAAAAAAGGATTTTCAAGAAGTAACGTATAAAAGAAAAAATAAAGAAGAAAAAGTAAATTGTCAAAAAATAATTGTTGCGCCTGGAAGAAGTGGAGCAAAATGGATTCAAGAATTAGCAGATAAATATAACATTCCATATCTTTCTCAAAGCATAGAAATAGGTGTTAGAGTAGAAGTTAGAAAAGAAATTTTAGAAGATTTAACAAACATAATATATGATCCAACTATTTTTATTAAAACAGATACTTATGCAGATGAAATAAGAACATTTTGTACTAACCCTGGAGGTTATGTTGCAAAAGAAAACTACTATGGATATATTTGCGTGAATGGTTATGCCAACAAAGAAAAAAAATCGGATAATTCTAATTTTGCATTTATAAGTAAAGTAACTTTGACAGAACCTGTAACAAATACAAGACAATACGGGGAATCAATTGCCAAAATTGCCAACTGTCTAGGCGATGGTAAACCAATTGTTCAAAGCTTAAAAGATTTAAAAAATGGAAGAAGAAGTGAATGGCATCGAATTAATAAAGGATTTATTTCTCCAACATTAAAAGATTGCGTTGCAGGAGATCTTGCACTTGTTTTACCACATAGAATAATAACAAACATCTTAGAAGGATTAGAACATCTTGACAAAATAATTCCTGGTGTTAATAACGATGAAACACTTCTTTACGGACCTGAAATAAAGTTTTTTAGCAATGAAATAAAAACAGATAATCATTTTAAACTTAAAAATTATGATATATATTTTATAGGTGATGGTGCTGGGAAAGCGGGAAATATAGTTACAGCGGCAGCGACAGGTCTTGTTGCAGCACGAGATATTATAAAAAATTTATAAAAGGACATCGTTATTATGAAAAAAAATATTTTCTTAATTTTCTTAATTTTTTTCTTTGTAGGTTGTGTATTAGATCCATATAAAAATGAAAAATATGCAAAGTTAGTAATCGATAATTGGTTTAATTATCAAAATGGTGATGACGATCTTGGAAAAACAAGGCGAAAAATAGAAAACATAAGCACAATCGAAGATACTAATTGTGAATTTGTCACTAAATATAAAAATAGCTATATTTATAAATGTATAATCGAATATAAAGAAATAGGAGAAACAGTCATTCCATTCGCAAATGCAAAGAAAAAAAGCGTTTATGCTGTATTTACCCCACTTAAAGGGGATAAATATACTTATAAAGTATATAACTCTAAAAGCAAAGACAAAGTTTGGGAAAATGATGAAGAATTGGAGTTAGTAGAATGAAAAAAAACATCTTAAAAAAACAATTAATAAATATTATCTACATAATTATTGCAATTCCACTTATAATACTTTCGATAATTTATATGGTAAAAGCAAAAAATATTGCTTCAAAAAATAATTATTTAGATATCTTGTTTTATTTATCATTTATATATATTGTAATAAAACTTATTAAATTAAAAGGAGGAAAAAATGGAAAAAATTAGCAATTTAAAACAAAATAGTAATTTATCAACATATATTACTGCTTTAATATTAATAATTGGAGGGATATTTTTTATTGCAAATCCAACAAGCACAACTTACACAGTAATTCATACAATAGGAATATTATTTATTGTAATTGGAATTATAAACATATTAACAAGCATTATTAGAAAATATGACATACTTCTTCCAGGAAACTATTTAGTAAATGGTATCACATCACTTATCGTTGGTTTAATATTAAGTATTAATCCTGAAAGCACAATTAAAATTTTTGCAACCATTTTAGGTGTTTGGTTATTATTTAACGGAATAACTTACTTGGCCTTTTCAATAAATAATAACGAGTCTCTTACTAGCACATCATCAATTAAAAACATTATAAAAATATTTTTAGGAATAATTATTTTATTTACTCCAATAGTAACAGTACTTTTTACTAGTTATATAATAGGAACTTTACTTGTTATTTCTGGAATTTATATGATTGTTGATATCAAAAAAAATGAAAAAGTATATAAAGTAAGAGTTAAATAATAAAAAAAATGAAAAGATATTAAAAAGATATTGAATAATATCTTTTTTTTATGCTAAAATATTTTTGGTGATATAAATGGAATTTAAAATTACAACCCATAATGAACAAGAAACTTTTGAATTGGCACAAAATTTTGAGTCAGAAAAATTTCCAAACATGGTTATTTGTTTAAATGGTGATTTAGGTAGCGGTAAAACAGTGTTTGCTAAAGGATTTGCTGATGCTTTAGGCATAGAAGAAGAAGTAACATCTCCAACATTTAATATTGTAAAGGAATATTCTTCCAAAGAACTGCCATTTTTTCATATGGATGTTTATAGATTAGATGAAAGTAATGTCGAAATATCGTTTGATGAGTACTTTGTTAAACATGGAGTATGTATTATTGAATGGGCAGATTTGATTAAAGATGAACTACCAGAAGAAAGACTTGAGAATAGTATAAGAATAGTTGATGAAGATACAAGATTACTTGTTATCAATGCTTATGGCAAAAGATATGAAGAAGTTTGTGAGGCTGTCTTGTGATTAGCCTCTTTTTAGATACATCATCTAATTATTTAAATATTGCTGTTTTAAGAGATGGAAAAATCTTAAAAGAATATAGAGAGTTTTTCTTGAGAGATCTATCAAAATATGCTTTGTATAAAGTGAAAGAAATATTAGATGGTGAAAGCTTAAAACCGAATGATGTTGACGAAATAATATGTGTCAATGGACCTGGATCATTTACAGGCCTTAGAGTAGGAACGACAATTGCCAAAACGTTTGCATGGGGTCTTAATAAAGATTTATATGGTGTATCAAGTCTATTTAATATGGCTTGTAGTTTGATTGGTGGTTCAAAAGATTATATAATACCGATAATAGACGCAAGAAGAAATTATCTGTATGCCGCAATTTATGATAAAAATGGCAATATCGTTTTAAATGATAGTTATATATCAAAAGAAGAATTATTAGATAAAGTGAAAGATTTAAAAGGTTCATTTGATTTTGTTTCAATAAATGAAATATCTGGTATTGATAGTACTTTATTTGTTCCTAAGATTAATGTGCTATATCAGAAATTTGTTAAACAAAAAGTTAATCCTCATACTTTTGTTCCTAATTATCTTAAAAAAACAGAAGCAGAGGAAAATTTAGCTAAATGATATTTGAAACAAGCATTGATAAATTAAGCTGTTTTTCAATAAATGAAATTTCAAGTCCATATCGAAAATACTACGCATATAAAAGTACAAATGATATTTTAGGGTATTTTAGTATAGACATTATTTATGATAAAGTCGAGCTTATAAATATATTTGTTAAAAAAGAATATAGAAATAATAAAATTGCGTCAAAAATGCTAGAATTTCTTATAAGTTATTCGAAAAAAATTAATTATGAAAACATAACCTTAGAAGTTAACGAAAAAAATATATATGCGTTAAAACTGTATGAAAAATATGGTTTTAAAAGAGTGTCTATAAGAAAAAAATATTACGGTGTTAGCGATGCTTATTTAATGGAGCTGGTGTTATGAATGAAGATATTTATATTTTAGGGATCGAGTCTAGTTGTGATGAAACAAGCTGTTCTATTGTAAAAAATGGTAAAGAAGAGATTTGTACAGTTATTTTAAGTCAAATAGATATACATACTTTATACGGCGGTGTTGTGCCTGAAATAGCAAGTAGAAATCACGTTAAAGACATAACTTTTGTGATTGAAAAATGCTTAAAAGAATCTAATTTGTCAATGAACGATATAACAGCAATAGCTGTTACTTATGGACCAGGGCTTATTGGATCTTTGCTTGTTGGTATAGAAGCTGCTAAAACACTTGCGTATATCTATGATAAACCTCTTGTTCCTGTTCACCATATTGCAGGACACATTTACGCTAACAATATTGAAAACACGATGGAATTTCCATTAATGTGTTTAGTTATAAGTGGTGGACATACTGATTTAGTATATATGAAAGAACATTATAGCTTCGAAGTAATAGGCAAGACCTTAGATGATGCTGTTGGAGAATGCTTTGATAAGGTAGGACGTGTTGCTGGAATAGGTTATCCAGGAGGACCTGTTATTGAAAAATGTGCTAAACTAGGAAAAGATACATACGATTTACCTGTTCCTTTAAATGATGACAGTTTTAACTTTAGTTTTAGTGGCTTAAAAAGTGCTGTTATAAATTTATGTCATAACCTAAATCAAAAAGGAGAAACAGTCGACAAAAATAATTTGTGCTGTTCTTTTCAAAATAGAGTAGTAACTTCACTTGTTACGAAGACGATGCATGCGATGAAAAAATATAATACTAAAAATTTAATTATTTCCGGTGGTGTAGCGGCAAATCAAAAAATAAAAGAAGCACTGCTAAGCGAATGTAAAAAAAATGGATATCATTTTTCATCACCTAGCATAAAATATTGTACAGATAATGCAACAATGATTGCAACAGCGGGTTATTATTGCTATAAATTAAAAAGAATAAGTAATTTAGATTTAAATGGTTTATCAAGTAATGAATTGAAGTAATCTAAGTTGATTTTTAGATAATAAATGTCTCAGCGAACGCTCATAAATAATTGATTTTCAAAAAATATAAAAAAAATTATAAAAAATTACTAAAATCTCTTGCAAAATCTAATTATTTATAGTAATATTTATATTGCTAATGTTTGTATTGGGCTTGTAGCTCAGTTGGTTAGAGCGTTCGTCTGATAAGCGAGAGGTCGGAGGTTCAAGTCCTCCCAGGCCCACCATTTGTTAGTATTAATGCCTCAATAGCTCAGTTGGTTAGAGCACTTGACTGTTAATCAAGGGGTCCTAGGTTCAAGTCCTAGTTGGGGCGCCATTTATTTTGGCCCGTTGGTGAAGTGGCTTAACACAGCACCCTTTCACGGTGTCATTCATGGGTTCAAATCCCGTACGGGTCACCAAATTAAAAAGACAATTCTTCAGTAGAAGAATTTTTTTTTGAAAAAAAACCATGAATAACACCCTTTAGACCAAATGATTTTTATAATAATCTAATTAATTATAGAAAAAATTAAAAATCACTTCACTAACAAATTAATGTCCGACCTCTCGTAAAATAAATATTAAAAAAAGTAGGTATTTTAGAAAAAAATCATAATAATAGATATAGAAATAGATGAGGAGGATAAACTTGAAAAATATAGGATTTATAAATGAAGAAAATTTAGTAAAAGCTTTAAATGGTAAAAAAGTTAATGAAGTTAATTTGCTTTTACAGTTAATGTTATATGACTGTTTTAAAGATATAAAAGAAAAAGATTATATAAAAGCATATCTTGGAAACGGCATGGAAAAAACAGATGTGATCATAAAAATAAAAAATGAAAGTCTTAACATTAGCGTAAAGTATGGAATAAAAAATTCTGTTCATTGTGAAGGAATTTACACCTTTTTAAAATTTTTAAAAGAAGAACTGAAAATTCCAACAAAAATTGTAAATTATTATTTGGATTATCATTACGGTGATGGCACATTAAATGGAACGGGACTAAATAGAATTTCATTAAATGAATATAAAACTGATCCCAAAAATGTGTATAAAATTTCTAAAGTAAATGAATATTTTAATAATCCAATTAATAATTTAAAAATAGTTAAAAGATTTATTTTAAAAGGAACAGACTTAAAAAATAAAGAAGTAGATGTTTTGTTTCATGGCACACCTCAAGACTTTTTTTATGTCAAAAAAGATGATGTAATAAATTATCTAGAAAAAAAATATGATTTAGCATCAAGTAGTATTCATTTTGGGAGATTATCTGTACAACCTGCAAATAGGTGTTTAAATAGAAATCCTTTATATGAAAGAAAAAGAAAGCAAGTTGAGATAAAATGGTATAATATGCTTGATTCTATTTTTGAGATAATGAATGATAACGCCATAAAAAATATGAAAAAATAGTGAATTATTCACTATTTTTTGTTATAATAAGTTTATGCCAAATTAGTTTAGTGGTAAAACAGATGCATGGTAAGCATCAAAGAACTGTTCAATTCAGTTATTTGGCACCAGGTGTATTTTTATTGCCTAGTAGCCAAGTGGTAAGGCTTCGGACTCTGACTCCGACACGCATAGGTTCGAATCCTATCTAGGCAACCACAATGCCGACTTAGCGCAATTGGTAGAGCAACTGAATCGTAATCAGTAGGTTGAGGGTTCAAGTCCTTTAGTCGGCACCATTTAAAAATTAGTCATATATGTGATTGTAAAAATATAAAATATAAAAAAATAAAAGCGAATATGTACATATAAGTACAATTCGCTTTTATTTTTCTTTAATAGCAACATAGTCTAAATAAGCTTCTTCATCAAATTTTGTATTTAATTCTTTAACTTTTTCTTTTCCATCTTTATATTTGATAAGCTTTGTAACAAAATAATTTAAAAATTCAGGATTTCTTGCCAATATTGGACCCACTAAATTAGTACCGTAGAAATTCTTTTTATAAATTCCATAACCTTCTATTTCTTTTCCTTTATCGTTATATAACTTGTCACTTGTATTTAAAAAACCGAGTATATCATCGTTGACAAATTTAGCCTTTGTAGAAACTTCTTTGACAAATCTTTTATTTTCAATTTTTGTGTGAAAATTAAAGATGGATAAACATTCAATTTTTTCATTATTAATATCTTCAATGTATTCACCAAAAAGTGCTAAAGCATTTCCTGTTATTAAAAACATTTTGTTATTTTTATACGCCTTTTTTATATTATTTTTATATTTCATTAAATTATTAAGAACGATTTTTCTATTGTCTTCAGTTCCACATCCCATATAAATTAAATCTAAATTATCAAAATTTATTTTGTTTTCTAGTGAAAGTTCTTTTAATTCAACATCAATTTTTAGGCTTTTTAGGTGATACATTAAAACCTTAATGTTACCGTTTTCACCATATAAATTCATTAAATCATTATATAAATGCCCAATTACTAATTTCATTTTCCTTTCTCCTTCATTATTTCATTAAAACTTTCTACATAATCGAAATTAAGTATTGCATAAATATCACCTTTAGAATTTTTAATTTCACTTTCAGCTTCATACAAATCATAAAATACTTTAATTTTATTTTCATCAATTTTCGCATACTTAAGTCTTGTTGCAATGTCATATTTTTGAGGTCCACAACAAATAAACTTATCAACATTACAATTTTTCAACAGTTCAAATTCAACATCATATAACCAAGAAACATCATCAAAATTATATCTTCTTGAAATTTCCTTCCATCCGAGAACAACTGTTTTTATATTATTATTTCTTGCTGTGTAAAAAATTGATTGATTATATGTAGAAGCATTCTCAGCTTTATTATTTAAAACATATACATCACGAGAGTTGTATGAATAATGATTATAGAGCTTTGTATTATTATTTAATTTTGATATAATTTTACAAACTCTGTCTTCTTTTAATCCAGAAGTAGTTAGTGCAAGATAAGCTCCCGCTGTATTATATATAGAAAATAACATATTATTTTTAATTTTGATAGTATATTTTCCGTTAACTTTAATTTCATTTTTATCGTAATTAACACTTGTTACTTTAGCATTTATCTTTGGCTTTTTAAAATCACATTTACTACAATTATAATCTCCTAATTCTTCAATGTTATAATAATTATACTTTAATAATCCCAAACATTTTGGACAACGATAAGTGTTCAAATTTGAAAAACAATTTTTATCATATGAATACTTTTGTTTATTAACACCATAATATAATATGTTGTATTTATTTTCTAAAGAAAACTTACAAAGATAAGGATCGTCTCCATTTAATATTAAAGTAGTATTACTATCTAAAGCTTTATTAATTTCTTCATAAATAAAATCGATATGTCTTTGTCTTGGAGGTTGATCTCTTGTAATATTTGTTATAACACAATGTGTTGGATTAATATACGGAAATATATATTTACAACTTCTTTCATCTACTTCAAATACGCATATATCACTATTTATTTTGCCATATATATTAGAATTTCTTAATAAAGTAGTAATAATAGCACTTCTTTGATTTGAATCTTTATCGTTGTAACATACATTGTAACCCAATTCTTTATATACACTAGCGATTATTTTAGACGTTGTTCCCTTACCACTAGATCCAGTAACACAAATAACTTTTTTAGGTAACGTAAAGTCATTTAATATCTTTTTATTTAATTTATAAACAACACTTCCAGGAAAAGTACTACCTCTATGTAATATATCTCCTAAAAATATTAAAAATTTTCCGATTGAAATAGTAAAAATCTTTCTTATCATTATATATCACCAATAAAATTATAGCATTAATAATATTAAAGTTAAAGATTTTTTGTTGTAAAAAACAAAGAAAAATGTTATCATAAATATAATAGTAGGAGAAGGTAAAATATGAAAAAAATAAAAGATTTTTTATTCATGGATTTAAATTTTATTAACACGTATGTTATTGTTGCATTTGTGTTTGTAATACTTTGTATTGTAGGATATTTTTCGTATGCTTATTTTACATTTGAAGCTATAACATCAGGAAATATAAAAATTGTGTCAAGTTATCAGAATCAAAACCCAACTTTACTTTCAAAAATAATGCAAGATTTAGTGACGGATGGCTCTAGTGAATATGGTCTTTTTTCAACTACATCGACAAATTCTGGAAATCCTAGTTATTATTATAAAGGAACAGATGTTAATAATTATGTAAATTTTGCCGGACTTACATGGCGAATAATAAGAGTAAACGAAGATGATAGTTCGATAAGAATAATGTTAGATAATAATATATTGGACGGTCCTTTCTCATCAAATGGAGATGCTTTAACTTATTATTCACTTGGTATAGGTGTCGATGATAGTGCTGCAACTAATCTATTTAATTGGTTTGACCAAACTCTAGATGATTATTATCAAAATGAAGTTATAGTAGATAGTATATTTTGTGAACAAGTAAAGCTACCGATTGATACTATGACATCAGATACACTTGCACTATCAAGTCAATCTTCATCGTATACTCCAAGTTTTATGTGTGAAGAAGATGAAAATGGTCTCGGTGAATTTTCTGGCGCAGTAGGACTAATTACCATAGATGAAGCGCTTTACTCTGGAGCAGTATTTTATGATGGATCATCTTCTGGTGATACATTTTTGCAAACTGTATCTATGAGTAATCAACATATGTGGACGGTTAATACTGGTTTGAGTGAATATAATTGGTTATTTGATTTTTATAGTGCAACTCTTGCTGGAGCACCGGCAAATTATTCAATAGTAGACCAACATCCAGTTATTTCTCTTTCTTCTTCAGTACTTGTAGAAGCAAATGGCGATGGTTCATATGATAATCCATATACAGTAATAACAGGTTAAACTAAAAAAGCGTAAAATTTCTTGCGTTTTTAAATAATTTATAGTATAGTATACATGTTCCATTTTTTGGTATCTAAAAACCTTGATACTAAATTTTGGTGAATTTATAAGGAGGTAAATATGGCTTTAAGTAAAATTGAAAAACAAGATATCATTAAAGATTTCGCTCACGACGAAAAAGATACTGGAAGTACTGAAGTTCAAATAGCTATTTTGACTAAAGAAATAGCATATTTAACTGAACACTTTAAAGAACATAAACATGACTTTCATTCAAAACGTGGTTTATTAAAGAAAGTTGGTAAAAGGAGAAGTTTATTAAACTATCTTAAGAAAAATGATATCGCAAGTTATCGTGAAGTTATTAAAAAATTAGGATTAAGGAAGTAGGCACTATTTTTTAGTGTCTTTATTTTTCTTTATTGATAGTGGTATATTTATAAAAAATTTGAAAATTAATAAAATATACAAAATATAAAATTAGTAATAGAAAAATAATTATCTATAAAAACTTATTTAATCATAATTTTTTATAGATAACATTTTATATGTTTCAAAAAAACTTGAATAGTAAAAAAGTTTTAAAAATAGAGGTGAAAAAATGACAAAAAGAATTTTTGAAAAAGACTTTCATGGAAGAAAAATTACTGTTGAAATAGGAGAAATGGCTAAGCAAGCAAATTCAGCGTGTCTTGTAAGATATGAAGATACCGTAATACTGACAGCAGTAACTCGTGGAAAAGAAATGGTTACGGGGGATTTTTTCCCACTTACTGTTTTATATCAAGAAAAGCTATATTCAGTAGGTAAAATTCCTGGCGGATTTATTAAAAGAGAGGGAAGACCAACAGATGCAGCAACACTTGCAGCAAGGCTTATTGATAGGCCAATAAGACCTCTTTTCCCAGAAGGATTTAGGTATGAAACACAAGTTGTTAATACAGTTTTATCA